>JAHEKA010000056.1 GCA_024638585.1 Rhodospirillales bacterium | reverse complement strand
CTGCATCGTGCCGGAGTTGCTGCATGCCTACCAAAAGTCCGGGGATCCTGCTTCCATGGCCTCGGCCAAGTGGCGGCGCTACAACCGCGTCTCTTACCCGTCGGCCACCCATGGCGGACGCTTCGTCAACAACTACGCCAACGCCGAGGCCCGCAAGTACGGCGGATTTGAAAAAGCCGGCAAAATGCCGAAGGGCGCGGTGCTGGCCAAGGACAGCTTCTCGGTCAACAAGGCCGGCGGCGTCGGCATCGGGCCCCTATTCCTGATGGAGAAGATGGGTGCGGGCTTCAGTAAGGCGTCAGGCGATTGGCGCTACACAATGATCATGCCGGACGGATCCGTGTTCGGCACCACCAACGGCAAAGGCGGCGCCAAAATGAAATTCTGCGCCGAATGTCACGCCGCAGTGGGCGAAACCCAGGACCACATGTTCTTCCTTCCCGCTGAATACCGGGTCAAGTGACCGCCTGAAGCGGGGATTGTCCCTCATGCGGTCCTGAGTAAACTGGGGGCGGAACAACCTTCCGCCCCCCCTTTTTGCCCCTGGGGCCGCCGCCGTCAGCCGCGCACGACCAAAACCGACATCCCGGCGTGGCGAACGACCCGCGCCGCGTTGGGGCCGATTAGGAAATCTTTCAACTGCGGCCGGTGTGAGGCCATGACGATCAGGTCGGCCCCGATCTCCGCGGCAAGTTCCAGGATCTTTTCATATACCGTACCGTGGGCCACGTGGCACTCCGCGTCGAGATTGTCCGGCACTTTGTCCCGGACCAGGCGGGTAAGCTTCTCCCGCGCCTCGTTTCCCGCCTTTTCCACGAAATCGGGCGGAAAATAGCTGCCCACCACGCCGGTACCGAAATCCGGCAAGACGGTCGCCAGATGAAGCCTGGCGCCAAAGATCTGGCTGTATTCCACGGCAATGGGAAGCGCTTTCTCCCAGGAGCTTGGTTGGTCTAAATCGACCGGCACGAGAATGCAGTCATACATGGTTCGCCTCCCTCACTGTGATGCGACCCGCCGGCGTCCCTGCAGGAACCAGATTCCCGCCAGCATCAGGAGGGCAGGAAGAAAGGCCCATTCCTTGGCCGGCCTATCGGCGGGGATGCTGACCGAAACGATCCCCCATCCCGCCGCCAGGCCGATCTTCTCCGCGGCGCTGCCGAAGGCGACCGAGAAAATACGAGCCCCATGTTGGTCCACCCGCACGCCGAGGCCTGCTTTCCCCAGCCGCGCCCCGGCCGGACCGGTCTCCCCCATGGGCACGACGACGGCGCGGGTGACGGGCTCTCCATCTTCATCGGCCCCCTCCGCGGTCAACCGTAGAAAGCCATCCTCGGGCAGTGCGTCCACCACCTCCATGATCTCGATAGCCGGGCGCTGTTCATACGGCGCGTAAAGCTTGTCCCAAAAGAATCCCGGCCGGAACAATATGAATGCCACGAGCAGTAGAGATACGGTTTCCCATGCACGGCTTTTCACCACGAACCAGCCCATGGTCGCCGCGGCAAAGACCAGCATGGCGATCAAGGCGCTGGTGACGGTGATGATGAGGTGCAGGGTGTCGTCAATGGCGATCAGCAGGAGCTGGGTGTTGAACAGGAAGATGAAGGGCAGCGCGATGGTCCGCGCGCTGTAGAAGAAGGCCTGCACGCCGGTGCGGATGGGATCCGCGCCGGACACCGCGGCGGCGGCAAAGGTGGCCAGACCCACCGGCGGCGTGACGTCGGCCATCAGCCCGAAATAGAAGACGAACAGATGCACCGCGATCAACGGAACGGTCAGTCCCCCTTGGGCGGCAAGTGCCACCACCACAGGCGCCATCAGCGTTGCGACGACGATGTAGTTGGCGGTGGTGGGCAGCCCCATTCCGAGGATCAGACTGATGACCGCGGTGAAGACCAGCATCAGCATCAGGTTGCCGCCCGAGATCAGCTCCACCACTTCGGTCATCACCAGGCCGAGGCCGGTCAGGGTCACGGTGCCGACGACGATCCCCGCCGCCGCCGTGGCGATGGCGATGCCCACCATGTTCCGCGCTCCGGCCACAAGGCCTTGAAACAGGTCGGCTACGCCGATGGTGAACGCACGCCACGGCCCACCGTTCCCGCCAGCGGCCCGCGACAGCAGCCACAGCAGCGGGCGCTGGGTCAACAAAATCACGATGAGGCAGATAGTGGCCCAGAAGGCGCTTAATCCAGGCGACAACCGTTCGATCATCAGACACCAGATCAGCACCACCACCGGCACCAGATAATGCAGGCCGCCTTTGACCGTAGGGCCCAGCGGCGGCAGCACGGTACCGATTTCGCCGCCGTCATCAGGCGCGGGATTGCGGGCGGCCAGCGCAAGGCATGCGAGATAGATAACGCCCAACACCGCCACCGCGGCCCAAGGAACCAATGGTCCCAACACCGACTTGGCCCAAGCAAGCCCCCAATAGACGGCGCTGGAGACCGCCATCAGGCCCGCCGCTGTCAAGCCGTAGCCGATCAACCGGTCCCGAGGGCGGGCCGAATCAGGGCGCGGCAGGCCCTCGAGCCCGGCCTTGAGGGCTTCGAGATGGACGATATAGAGCAAGGCCGCGTAAGAGATCACCGCCGGCAGGAAGGCGTGCTTGATGACGTCGATATAGGGAATGCCGACATACTCCACCATCAGGAAGGCAGCGGCACCCATCACCGGAGGCATGATCTGTCCGTTGACGGAAGACGCGACCTCAACCGCGCCGGCCTTTTCGCCGGGGAAGCCCACGCGCTTCATCAAAGGAATGGTGAAGGTCCCCGTGGTCACCACGTTGGCGATGGAGGATCCGGAAATCATGCCGGTCAAGCCGGAAGATACCACCGCCGCCTTGGCCGGCCCGCCCCGCAAATGGCCGAGGGCGGCATAGGACACACGGATGAACCAGGCACCCGCCCCGGCCCTGTCGAGAAGCGCCCCGAAAAGGACGAACAGGAACACGAAATTGCTCGATACGCCCAAGGCGACGCCGAAGACCCCTTCGCTGCTGATCCACTGGTGCGATGCCGCCTTGGAAAGGGAAGCGCCCTTATGGGCGATGACGTCGGGCATCCAGGGCCCCGCGAACCCGTAGGCAAGGAACACCGCGGCGACGATCACCAGCGGCAGACCCAGGGCCCGCCGGGTCGCTTCCAACAATAGGATCATGCCGATCACAGCGACCGCGACATCCTGGGCCAGCGGGGCGCCAGGGCGCTGGGCAAGGTCCGCCTGGAACACCAGGATGTAGCCCGTCGCCGACGCGGCCAGAACCGCCAAGACCCAGTCGAGGATCGGCACCCGATCCCGCGGCGAGGACCCCACCGCGGGAAACGCGGCAAAGGCCAACAACAGGGCGAACGCCAGATGCAACGCCCGGGCCTCGGCAAAATTGAAGTTGAGAAAGCCCAGGGCAAACGGCAGAGGAGAGGCATACCAAAGCTGGAACAAGGACCAGCAGAGCGCCAGCGCGAACAACAGCCGCGCCGCCGCACCGTCCGGGCTTCGGGCACCGGTATCGGCGGCTCTGACTGCGTCTTCGGCAGAACCTTGGGACGGAGGCGTCATCGGGTCGCCGGCCAAAGGCAAACCGCGACCCGAGCCGTTACATCATGCCCTTTTCCTTGAAGTAACGCGCCGCACCGTCATGCAATGGGGCGGAATTGCCGTCCTTGACCAAGCGCTTGGGATCGAGATGCCCGAACGCCGGATGCAGTTTCTTGAACGCCGCGAAGTCTTCGAATACAGCCTTGACCACCTCATAGACCGTATCGGCCGGGGTGCGGGTCGAGCTGACGAACGTCGCCTTCACCCCGAAAGTCTCGATACCCTTCGCATTGCCCTTGTACATGCCGCCGGGGATGGTGGCTTGGGCATAATACGGCGCATCCTTCACCAGCTTCTCGATCGCCGGACCGGTGACCGGGACGATCACGGTGTCGCAGGCGGTCGTGGCTTCCTGGATGGAGCCGTTTGGATGGCCCACCACATAGACGATGGCATCGACCTTGTTGTCGCAAAGCGCCTGGGACTGCTCGGCGGGCTTGAGCTCTGACGCCAACGAGAAGGTCTTGGGCGTCCACCCCAACGCACGCATCACCACTTCCATGGTCGCCCGCTGACCGGACCCCGGATTACCGATATTGACCCGCTTGCCCTTGAGATCATCCAGGGATTGAATCTTGGCATCCCTTCGCGCCACAACCGTGAAGGATTCCGGGTGGACTGAAAAGACCGAACGCAATTCCTTGAAGGGGCCCGCCTTGGCGAATTTCGAAGTGCCCTTATAGGCATGGAACTGCCAGTCCGACTGGGCGATTCCCATGTCGAGTTCGCCGGCGCGAATGGTGTTGATGTTGTACACGGAGCCGCCGGTGCTCTCCACCGTGCAGCGCACGCCGTGCTTATCCTTTGATTTATTGACAAGTCGGCAGATGGCGCCACCGGTCGGATAATAGACGCCGGTCACGCCACCGGTTCCGAGGGTGATGAACGATTGCTTGCCCTTCTCCTCGCAACCGAGAAGTCCGATAGTCAAAACCAGTGTCGCAATCATGAAAATTCGGTTCATGACGGTGTGCCCCTGTCTAGCCGGTGTTGTGTTCCAGAAAACGTCTCGCGTATTTTAACAGGAAAAGAAGGCGTTGGAAAATTCACCCATCACCGTCGACGCCCGGCAGAGACTTTCACCCGCCCGAAGGACAGCATCCATGGATCTGAAGCAGCATATCGGCGAAGTCCCCGATTTTCCAAAACCGGGGATTCTTTTTTACGACATCGCCACGCTGCTGGCCCATCCGGCTGCCTGGCGCGCCACCATCGACCGACTGGCTGAAGCCATCGCCCCCTACCGGCCGACCCTCCTCGCCGGGATCGAATCCAGAGGCTTTCTGGTTGCCGCTCCTTTGGCGCTGCGGTTCGGGATCGGCTTCATCATGGTTCGCAAGCACGGCAAATTGCCCGGCACCACGGTGTCCCACGAATACGCTTTGGAATACGGAAGCGATGTCATCGAAATTCAAGAGGGCGCCGTCAAGCCGGGGGATCGGGTGGTGGTCTTGGACGACCTGGTTGCCACCGGCGGGACACTCGCGGCCACGGTCGCCCTTATCGCGCGTCAGGGCGGCGAAGTGACCGGCGCCGGCTGTATCATTGAATTGGCCTTCCTGAACGGGCGAAAGCGCATCGACGTCCCGCTCAGTACGTTGGTGACTTATGAGTCTTGAGGATCAGGCGGCGGACTGGCTAAGCGCGTCATTGACGAAACGCACCAGCGCCGCCAACGGCACCGGCTTTTCCAACACCGCAAAGACCTCGGCCTCCTCGGCATGAGCCCGGTAGACGTATTCCGGGTAACCGGACATCAGGATGACCTTCGGTGGGTGCTCCAACCCGCTGACCAGTCGCGAGACGTGTAGCCCGTCCAGCCCCGGCATCTTCATATCCATCACCACCACTTTGGGACGCAGGCTCTTGATCCGGTGAACCGCGGCGAAGCCGTTCCCTTCCGCCTCCACCTCGATCCCCTGGCGGGTCAGGAAATCGACGATCTCCCCGCGCTGCAGGCTGTCGTCGTCGACCACCAGCACCTGGGCGGTGTCGGATGTCGTCCCACTGGGCGGCATTTCGTCTTTGGGCGGCGTATTCATTGTGCCTTCGGCCTTGGAAAAACGGGGCGCGACACGGCGTCGGCCGGCATTTTCTTCGGTGTTCGTGGATTATACAACGGCCCGATTACGCCAATGTTAACCGCCCGGCGCCGCAGCGACCCGGCGCCACACTAACCGGCAGTGACCCGGTCTGCCTCGGCACAGGGTAAATCGACGGTGAAGACCGCGCCCGCCTCCCCGTTTCGCGCCCAGAGCCGCCCTCCCATGGCATTGACGATGCCGAAGCTGATGGACAACCCCAAACCGGTGCC
Organism: Rhodospirillales bacterium; assembly: GCA_024638585.1. Lineage (GTDB taxonomy): Bacteria > Pseudomonadota > Alphaproteobacteria > SMXQ01 > SMXQ01 > SMXQ01. The sequence continues at coordinate 3,965 of JAHEKA010000056.1, read as the reverse complement.
CTTGGTCACCTCCTTTGTGGTGAAGAACGGATCGAACACGCGGTCGCTCACCCCCGGTGCGATTCCGCCCCCATCATCTGCGACCTCAATCACGACCCGATCCGAAATCGAACGCAGCCGCACTTCGATCCGTCCCTTAGCTGCCGCATCCGTGGTCTTACTGCCGGCGCGGCATTCCAGGATCGCATCCCGCGCATTGCCCAACAGATTGATCACGACCTGAGCCAACTCATTGCGCTGCCCGAGAACCGACGCTTCCACTTCGGGCAAATCAACGATCAGGGCGATGCCGTCATCCTCGCACTTGTTCGCCAATAGGGAGACGGCATCACGCACGGATTCCCGCGCATCGATCAAGACCCTCTCGCCGCCTGCCCTGCCGACGACGCACATGCGCTGTATGAGTTCTCCCATGTTTGCCGCCTGATCCGAAATAAGCTGAAGCTTTCCTTCGATGAATTCGGCGTCATCAGGGTTGGAACGGCGCGACAAAAGGACGTTCTCCGCCGCCATGCGGATGGTATTGAGAGGCTGGTTGAGCTCATGGGCAACGCCGACGGACATTTCCCCCAAGGTCGCCAGGCGAGAGACCTGCGCTACCTTCTTGAGGTTCTGGGCCATCTGCTCCGCCTCCCGGGCGAGGTCACCCAATTCGTCCGCGCGCTCGAAAGGCCGCGGCTCATCATAGCTGCCTGTCCCGATGCGACGCATATAGCGGCCCAGCGCCCGGATCGGCCGCGCCATGTCACGCACCATCACGATGCCGATGCCAAAACCGATCACCACGATCATCAAGGCGATGCCGACATAGAGGATGAGGAAGAAGCGGATACTGGTCTCGGCCACCGCATCCATGTAACCGCCGATATTGGCAAGTTCCGCCTGGGTCCCCCGCAGGGAGATGCCGATGTTGACGGCCCCCAGCAGCCGCCCGTTTTCCAAAATGGGGGCGCTCACATACAACAGGGATCCGTCGGAGCGCGACACCGTCTTCCCGGCGGCGATCGCTTCTCTCATCTGGGCCGTCTGAGGCTGGCCCGGCGTGGATTTGGTTTGCGGCGCGGCACCGGACGCATTGCCCCGGGCGGTGACCAGGACACGTCCCGCGGCATCGGAGACGGCGACGTAGACATTTCCCTGCATGTCGGCGGCGGCTGCCGCCAGACGTTTGACACGATCGACATCGTTGCTGTCGAGAGGGCGAGACAACAGCCCGGCCATCAGGGCCGCGAGATCCTCGCCCTGTTTCCGCTCTTGAGCGTAGAGCCCATCGGAGATCGTTTCGTTGGTGGCATAGGTCGAGGCGTTGATCAGGGACCGGAATCCGTGAAGGTGGGCGATACCCATAAACAACACCACGGCCGTGATGATACAGACCACGGCCAAGGAATAACGGAGCTGAAGGCTTAGTTTCATGAACCCGCTATGCGGCACCGGTTGCAGCGACCACTGGACGATCCGCCCGAAGGCACGCCGGAAGCAACAGGCCAAGCGGCCGACCGGGTGCCTTGCCTCCCACTTACAACACAGCTAGTTTAGGATTTGTCAACGGCATTCCCCAACTCAAAAACAGAAAAGGTGGATCACCATGAGTCTAAAGAAGATCATAGGCTTTAGCGTGCTCCTCATCATCATCGTGGTGGCCGGGGCTTTCATCTATCTTTCCATGAACTACAGCTCCATCGTGAAGGCGGGCGTCGAAACCTATGGTCCGCAATTCACCCAGACCACGGTCAGCCTCGACGGGGTCAAGGCCTCGCCGTTCGCGGGCGAAGTCGGCCTCCAGGAATTCCAGATCGGCAATCCCAAGGGTTACAAGACGTCCCACGCCTTCAAGGTCGGCGAGGTGAAGGTGGCTGTCGATCTCGGCTCGCTGACGGGCAAGGTCATCCGCATCCGGGAAATAGTCATCGATTCGCCCGACATCATTTACGAACTGGGCGGCCCGGCGGGCTCTAACCTTCAGACCATTCAACAGAATGTCGCCAAGGCGTCGGGCTCCGGCAGCGGCGCGCAAGCCAAGCCCGCTAGCGGCGAGGGCCGCAAGGTGATTATCGATAACCTCTATATCCGCAAGCCCAAGGTCGCCCTTTCCGCGGGCGTTCTGGCCGGCAAACGGGTGGACGTCCCGGTGCCGGACATCCACCTCAAGGATATCGGCAAGGACGCCAAAGGCAGCGAAGGCGTGACCATGGCCGACGCCGCCGAAAAAGTAATGGACGAGCTCATGGCCCAGGTCACCAAAGCGGCCAAGGGCATCAACATCGATGCCATCAAGAAGCAGGTCGAGGGCCTGGCCAAAGGTGCCGGCGGCTTGACCAAGGGCGCCGGGGACGTCACCAAGGGTGTGGGCGGCGCCGCCAAGGGCGTGACCGACGGTCTTAAAGGCGTGTTCGGAAAGTAGGGACGTACCCGGCGGAGGCATGACAGGTTCTTTTCAAGTCCTGCCGGGGATTGCGGTGATCGGTTGCGGCCTCTGGGGCCGCAACCACGTCCGTACGCTGGCAACGCTCGGCGCATTGCGCGCGGTTCACGATGCCGATGCCGAGGGTGGCGAGGCAGCGGCCAGTGCCGGAAATGTCCCTCACCATAGTCTTTCAGAGATCCTGGACAATCGCGGCATTGACGGCGTGGTCATCGCAACGCCCGACGCCACCCATGCGGAGATTGCCCAACGCGCGCTCGAGGCGGGCAAGCACGTACTTGTCGAAAAGCCCATGGCGATCAGCGCCGCCGATGGGGTGAGGCTCGTAGAGCTGGCGGCTGGGGCAGGGCTTACCCTGATGACTGGGCATATCCTGCTCTATCACCCTGGCTTCCAGCGCTTGCGCGATCTTGTCCGCGATGGGACGCTGGGCTCGTTGCGCCATGTCGCCTCCAAACGCCACCACATCGCCCGTGGCGCACCGCGTCACGCCCTGTGGGACCTAGGCCCCCACGATGTCAGCATGGTGCTGGAGCTGACCGGCTGCCTGCCGAAGGAAGTTGCCGCCCAGGCCGCCACACCACTGGAAAATGCGCCGCCGCAACAAGTTAGCCTCCTGCTGACCTACCCGGACGGCCTCAGCGCCGACATTTCTCTCTCCGCGATTCATCCGGTCAAGCTGCACCAGATCATCGTGGCGGGAACCGACGCTTTCGGGGTGTTCGAAGACAGCCAGGATTGGCAGGACAAGGTTTCGGTCATCCGCCCGGGACTCGCGGGCAGCGGCGGCGCGGGAACCCCGGTCAGCGAAACCGTCCCGCTTGAAGCGGATGAGCCGCTGCGCCTCGAAATTGAGGCTTTCCTGGAAGCCATCTCCGGTGGCCCCCCTCCGCCGAGCAATGGCCGCGAGGCCCTCGACGTGGTCCGCGTGCTGGCCGCCGCCGAAAAATCTATGGCGACGGGAAACGCCGTAACTCTTGACAGCACCGCCCCTGACAACTTAGAGACATGATCCAATCGGGCAAAGGAAGTCTCTGAGACTTAAGGGTGATTCCGGCGTCCTCAACCGCGGCATCTTTTCGGCGCCGCGGTTCGCTCACGATAACCAGCATGGATGGGCGCGTTAATGGCCAGAAATAAACCGGACAATGTCACACACCTTAGGACCGGCGTCGCGACGGCCAACGTCCTGTCTACCGCCCCTTCTGACGACAATCACATTCCCTTCATCGACCTCCAGGCACAACGCCTGCGGCTGGGCCAGCGAATCGAGGACGCCATCGCCCGGGTCCTCGACCATGGCCGTTTCGTTGCCGGGCCGGAGATCGACGAACTGGAGAGCCAACTCAGCGACTGGTGCGGCGCCAAATATTCGATCTCCTGCGCATCGGGCACCACCGCCCTGTCGCTGGGGCTTTCGGCGCTGGGCGCCAAGTACCGCGACGCGGTTTTCGTGCCTGCCTTCACCTTCGTGTCACCCGCCGAAGTGATCGCCCGCCTCGGCTGTATCCCGGTCTTGGTCGATGTCCAACCCGACACG
>JAHEKA010000520.1 GCA_024638585.1 Rhodospirillales bacterium | reverse complement strand
CTGTGGCCATCCCTGCCTCTTCTTTCAATCTTGGAGAAGGATCGGAGTCTCGTGGTGGTGAAGTTACCCTAATTGATTGCGGAAGCCATCACTCTCCGTCGAAAATAGTGTGACCGCGAAGTGGGGCACAGTCTTCCAACGTGAATTGCCGAAAAGGTGTTTCATATGCGCCGCCTAGATTCCGCGGCGTGCCCGATCACCAATACGCATTTTGACCCTTCTCTCGACCTGCCACTGGTGTGCCGATGGCCGGGAAAATGGGCTTTAGGGGGCGGTGTATCGGCTAGTCGTTGGGGAAATTACTAGTCCGCTTAGCCGGATAATCCCCAACTGTTTGCATAGGTTGGCGTCCTCTAGAGGAAGGATCGCGACAGTTTTCGGCCAAAAATTTTTGCGCGGATAGATCCTGTCGATTTCCAAAACAGCCGTTTCACTCTACCCGTGTTCTTTGGCGGTTGCGAACTGGCCATATGCAGCAAACTGCAACCCAGGGATCAGGAAGCGGTTTGGGAGCCGGTCAATCTGAACATCAATTTAGTGGCCGCTTTGGGTCAAAAGGAGACATCAGGTTTGCAAGCCCTTGGAGCGTTCCGGCCCGCACCTCGGCCATGTCCCGGCCGTTCTTGGCAATTTGCTAAAACGTGCCTAGGTTTGGGGCACCGGACCGCCGCGGCGATCCCAGGTTACGCGCGGACGGTCGAATGGCGCGGGTCTTGGTCCTGCGCTTGCCCGCCTTGCCGCCATCATGATGGTGTCCCTTGCCCTTGTGGCGACGGCCTTTGCGTTTGACCGTCACCCCCCAGGGAAGGAAGGCGCGGTGCCTGAGCCGGTGGGGGCTCCGGCCGCGGGGATAGTCATAGTAAACCCGCCCGTCCCGATCACCGAAATAACCGGGCCCGACCTCGTCGGCAGGCGGTTGCGGCACCGCCGCGGGCTCCGGCGCGGGCAGTTTTTCGGGCGCGATGAGGGCGCCATGGACCCAGCCTTCGGGACCGACGCGGCCCATTTGCTTGACCCTGAACCAGCGGCCCTTGCGGGCGAACTCCATGACCCGGGCGCCCTTCTCCAAGGTGCCGACCACCTTGGCATCGGTGCCGGGCGCCGCCCGCAGATTGACCTCCGGGCGCTTGACCTCATGGATCTGGCCCGGCGTGGCGAAGGCGGGCAAAGACCACGCCAGGAGCATCGCACAACAGGCGGCCAACCGACGCGGGAACGGGAAAATCCAATATCGCGGCATCGTCTATCCTCCGTTGTCCTGCATGGAACCGGGCATCTCTATTTGGCGCCCGCCGCCGCGGTCCCGGACGGAGGTGCGCCAACCCCGCCATGGATCGCCGCCGCCTTGCGGTAGCCAAGCTCATCGATCTCGTGCACCTGGGTCCTCGGATCCTGCTTCGGGAAATCGGGACGGCGCAGCCACAGACGCAACAACCGGCGCCGGCTTTCGGGTTCGGGATGGTCTTCGTAGTCGGTGCGGCCGTGGACGATCAGGTGATTGTTGATGAACTGGATGTCGCCCGGCTTCAGCGCCATGTCGAGGTAGATATCCGGTCGGGCCGCCACCTCGACGAAGAAGTCTAAGGCGGCGGCGGCAACCGGGCTCAAGGTCACCCCCGCCCGCTCCACCGACCGTTCGATCGGCCTGGGATTGAACTGGCAGGCGAGCGCCCCGTCGTAATCACTGAAAACCGGGATGCGGTGGGGCGTCAGTTTGGACGGGCCTACCCGCTGATGGCGGAAGATATGGAAATGATAGCCGTCATAGAGGGGTTGGAGATATTCCGGGTGTTCCGCCAGGATGGTGTTGTGGATCGCCATGGAACTGGCGATGCGGCTTTCCCCGCCGCGCTTCGCGGCGCGGAGCATCATCAGCCCGACCACGTCCTGGTTGAGATCCGTGTGCATCCTGAGCGGCCCGCCGGATTCATAGGACCGCATCTGGCGCATGTCCGTCTCCGGGCCGGTCAGGTCGACGACATGGCCCAGACGGTCGCCCTTGTTGCTTTGGGCCAAGCCGATGCCGAGATGACTGCCGATGCCCCAGAAGATCGACGCCATCTCGGCGTCGTCGTAGCGCTCCCGGGGCAGGCCGCGGATCAGGAAGAAGCCGCGCCCATCGCGCAGCTCATCGCCCAATCCGATCAGCGCCGGGCTCAGGGTGGGCAGAGGGAAGTCTCGCGCGGTGACGTCGTAGAGCGCCGGCGGTGCGGCATGGGCCGTCTTGAGGGCGGCATCGATCTCGCTCACATGGGCGGGCGTCAGGTGGAAGATCCAAGTGTCCGTCTGCGCCATGTCGGCGCCGGTCCATACGCTGGGTCCCGTCACGGGCCGCATTTTCGAAGGCTCGGTCATCGGCGGCAGGCTCCTTCGGGGCCTCGAATCAAGGACCCTACGCTAGCAATCCCCGGCGCGCCAGACAACGGTCGCGTCCCGGATTTGACTTCAATGCGGCGCAAGTTATGCTCCCGGCCCCGTGGGGTCCCGCAGCCGGGCGCCCGGTTTGCCGCTGGGATAGGATGAAGACAT
>JAHEKA010000055.1:7127-9955 GCA_024638585.1 Rhodospirillales bacterium | reverse complement strand
CCTGGTCGGCGGCATGACCCGCATGCCGAAGATCGCCGAGACCGTGAAGAACATCTTCGGCCGCGAGCCCCACAAGGGCGTCAATCCGGATGAGGTGGTGGCCATCGGTGCCGCGATCCAGGCCGGTGTCCTGCAGGGCGACGTCAAGGACGTGCTGCTGCTCGATGTGACGCCGCTCAGCCTCGGGATCGAGACCCTCGGCGGCGTGTTCACCCGGCTGATCGACCGCAACACCACCATCCCGACCAAGAAATCGCAGGTGTTCTCGACCGCCGAGGACAACCAGACCGCGGTCACCATCCGCGTGTTCCAGGGTGAACGTGAAATGGCCTCCGACAACAAGCTGTTGGGCCAGTTCGACCTGGTGGGCATCCCGCCGGCACCCCGCGGCATGCCGCAGGTCGAGGTGGGCTTCGACATCGATGCCAACGGCATCGTCAATGTCGCGGCCAAGGACAAGGCCACCGGCAAGGAGCAGCAGATCCGCATTCAGGCGTCCGGCGGCCTCTCCGAAGACGAGATCGAGAAGATGGTCAAGGATGCCGAGGCCCACGCCGACGAAGACAAGCAGCGGCGCGAGGCGGCGGAGCACCGCAACCAGGCGGAGACCCTGATCCATTCGACCGAGAAATCGCTCAGCGAGCACGGCGACAAGGTCTCGGAAGAGGAGAAAAAGGCGATCGAGGATGCCATTTCCGACCTCAAGGAAGCGCTGGAGGGCGAAGATCAGACCGCCATCGAATCGAAGACCGAAGCGTTGGCTCAGGCGTCCATGAAGCTCGGTGAGGCCATGTACAAGGCGGCCCAGGAAGCCGAGGCGGCCACCGCCAATGACGACGGCGAAGAGCCGGCGAGCGGCTCCCAATCGCCGGAGGACAATGTGGTCGATGCCGACTTCCAGGAGGTCGACGGCGATGACACCGTGGACAAGGAGACCGGGACCGAGGATAAAAACAAGTCCGCCTGAGGGGGCGGTTCGACGTCAAACCCCGCCCCTGCCTGTCCGGCGGGCGGCGGGGTGGATTTTGGGGGATCGCCGCTTGGGGTAGCATATGGATAAGCAGGATTATTACGAAACGCTCGGGGTCGACCGGTCCGCCGAAGCCGCGGAACTCAAGAGCGCCTACCGCAAGCTCGCCATGAAGTTCCATCCGGATCGCAACGCGGGCGACAAGACGGCGGAGCAGAAATTCAAGGAAATCAACGAGGCCTATGCGGTCCTGAGCGACGACGAAAAGCGCGCCGCCTATGACCGTTTCGGCCATGCCGCCTTCGACGGCACCGGCGGCGGTCCCGGCGCCGGGGCCGGTGCGGCCGATTTCGGGTTCAATTTCGGCGGCGGCGGCTTCGCCGATATCTTCGATGAAATGTTCGGCGATTTCACCGGCGCGCGGACCCGCGGCGGCGGGGCGCAGCAGAACATGCGCGGCTCGGACCTGCGCTACAACATGGAAATCACCCTGGAGGAGGCCTTTAAGGGCAAGCAGGCGACGATCCGTGTTCCGTCGGCATCGTCTTGCGAATCGTGCTCCGGAACCGGCGCCGCCAAGGGTTCCAACCCGACAACCTGCCCGACCTGCCAGGGCCGCGGGCGGGTGCGTGCCCAGCAGGGTTTCTTCACCATCGAGCGCACCTGCACCAGTTGCCAAGGCCAGGGCCAGGTGATCGACAATCCCTGCCTGGACTGTCACGGCTCGGGCCGGGTCTCCAAGGAAAAGACCCTGTCGGTCACGATACCGGCGGGCGTCGAAGACGGCACCCGCATCCGGCTTTCGGGGGAGGGTGAGGCCGGCATGCGGGGCGGCGGAACCGGGGATCTCTATATCTTCCTGACCATCGCGCCGCACCGCTATTTCCAGCGCGACGGCGCCAATATCTATATGCGCGTGCCCATCCCCATGACCAAGGCGGCGCTCGGCGGCACCGTCGAGGTGCCCACGGTCGACGGCGGGCGCGCCCGGGTGACGATCCCCGAAGGCACCCAGTCGGGCCACCAGTTCCGCTTGCGGGGCAAGGGCATGAGCGTGATGCGCTCAACCCAGCGCGGCGACATGTATATCCGCGCCACGGTGGAAACCCCGGTCAAGCTCTCCAAGCGCCAGAAGGAGCTCCTCAAGGAGTTCGATGCTGAGAGCAAACCAGGCAAGACCAGCCCGGAATCCGAAGGCTTCTTCTCCAAGGTGAAGGAAGCCTGGGATGACCTCACCGAAACCGAACGCGATTGAGCCTGCCCGCCGGGGTCCCGCCGCTCCGGGCACAGCGCGAGGCGAATTCCCTCCCATCGGCCTCTCCCCCTGTGGTTAAATCGGCGCGCTTTTGAGAACCCCGGAAAGAGGCTTAACAGACATGGCTGATTTGGGCATAGGGATCGTCGGCGCCGCCGGGCGCATGGGGCTTGCGCTGGCCTGCGCTGTGGCAGAAGCCCAGGGCTGTGCCGTCACGGCGGCCAGCGAGCGGCCGGGCCATGACGCCATCGGTTCCGATATCGGGGCCTTGGCGGGTCTCGGCGACATCGGCGTCGCGATCGGCGACGATCCCGGTCCTTTGTTTGCCGCCGCCGGCGCCGTTCTCGATTTCACCGCGCCCAAGGCGACGGCCGATCATGCCAAGCTCGCCGCCGAGACCGGCACCGTCCTGGTGGTCGGCACCACCGGGCTTGAAGCCGCGGAACAGGGGGCGATCGAGGCCGCCGCCAAGTCGGTCGCCATCGTCCAGGCGCCCAATTTCTCCGTCGGCGTGAATCTTGCCATGGCGCTGGCCGAACAGACCGCGCGCCTGCTCGACGAGGATTTCGATATCGAGGTGGTGGAGATGCATCATCACCACAA
>JAHEKA010000055.1:0-7027 GCA_024638585.1 Rhodospirillales bacterium | reverse complement strand
TCGTCCAGGCGCCCAATTTCTCCGTCGGCGTGAATCTTGCCATGGCGCTGGCCGAACAGACCGCGCGCCTGCTCGACGAGGATTTCGATATCGAGGTGGTGGAGATGCATCATCACCACAAGGTCGATGCGCCCTCGGGCACGGCGCTGGGCCTGGGGCGCGCGGCGGCGAAGGGCCGGGGCGTGGATCTTGATCAAGTGTCCGAGCGCGGGCGCGACGGCATTACCGGTGCGCGCAAGCCGGGCGCCATCGGCTTCGCATCCTTGCGCGGCGGCGACGTGGTGGGCGAACACACCGTGATGTTCGCCGGCCCCAATGAACGCATCGAGATCACCCACAAGGCCGGCGGCCGCGAGATCTTCGCCCGCGGTGCAGTGCGCGCGGCACTTTGGGCCCAGGACAAGCCGGCCGGGCTCTATTCCATGGCCGATGTGCTGGGGTTCAACGCTTAAGGCTCAGGCCGCGGACCCCTTGCGTCCGGCGTCTTCCCCATTCTCCAGCGCCGCCTCCCAGGCGATCAGCGCCCTTTTGCGCGAAAGCCCGAAGGCATAGCCGCCGAGCGCGCCTGATTCGCGCAATACCCGGTGGCAGGGGATCAGGAGGGCGATGGGGTTGGCGCCGCACGCCCCGCCCACGGCCCGCGCCGCCCGTGGCGCGCCGATCGTCTGGGCGATGGCGCTATAGGTGGCGACCGCGCCCGGCGGGATGGCCAGCAGCGCCTGCCACACCTTGATCTGGAAATTGGTGCCCCGCGGCGCGAGCCGCAGGGGCGCCGCGCCCGCCGCATCCGGCGCGAACAGCGCCGCGGCAATTCCGGCGGCAAGGCCCGGATCTTCTTCAAAGGCGGCTTGGGGCCAGCTTGCGCGCTCGTTTGCCAGTGCGGCCCCCGCCGCTTCATCCCCGTCGATGAAGGCGAGGCGGGTGATCCCGCGCGGTGACGCGCAAACGAAGATGGGCCCGAAGGGCGTGTCCGCGGTCCCGAAACGCATCGATAGCCCCCGGCCGCCCGATTTGATTTCCCCAGGGGTCGCCGCGTCGAAGGCGATGGCGAGGTCGTGCAGGCGCGAGGGCCCGGACAGCCCCGCGCCGAGCGCCGCGCCCAGCACCGGGGTGTCGCGCTTGAGCGCTTCCTTGGCGTGGCGGAGCGCGAGAAACCCGGTGAACCGCTTGGGGCTGACGCCGACGGCGCGGGTAAATGCGCGCTGAAAATGCCAGGGGCTCATGCCGCAGGCGCGCGCCGCCGTGTCCAAGGCCGGAGGGGCGTCCCAGCGCGCGGCAAGGTAGGCGATGGCGTCGGCCATGCGGGCCAATTGTGGATCCTGATCGGTGCTCATGAGGGGACGCTAACCCGCGGAAACCAAGAGCGCGACCCGAATCTTGCGCTTTTTTGGCGGATCAGCTTCTCGCGTCGGGTCCCCCCGCCGGCCCGCGCGCCATGGGATTGCGGACCAGCGCGATGCCGGACAGGATCAGGGCCAGGGCGACGAGGTCGGAAGTGCCGAGCGTCTCGCCCAGCAGGATCACCCCGAGGACCGCGCCGAACACCGGGATCAGATAGTTGATGGTGCTGGCGAAGGTCGGCCCGGCCAAGGCGAGGAGCCGGAAATAGACGATGGAGGCAAGACCCGTGGCGGCGATGCCGAGCGTGGTCACGGCGAGAAGCGGACCGAGTCCGGGGCTGAGACGCCAGGGGGTTTCCAGGATCAGTGCGACGGGCACCATGACCACGCTGCTGGCCGCCATGGCGCCTGCCGACAGCACCACCGCCGACATCCGCAAGCTGAGCCGGCGGGCATAAACCCCGGTGGCGGCATAGCTGGCGGCGGCGGCGATGATGCCGAATTCATGCATCGTGGCATGGCCCAGTTGCAACAGCGCCGTCGGCCCGATCAACACCACCAGGCCGGCGAACCCGGCAATGATGCCGATGAGCCGCTTCCCTCCGGTCAGCCGTTCGACCCCGAATCCATGGGCGAACACCACCGTAAACACCGGCATGACGCCGATCAGGATGGCGGCGAGCGCCGAGCTCACCTCGATCTCGCCCCAGGAAATCAGGGTGAAGGGGATGCCGTTGCCCAGCATGCCGATGACCAGGAAGTGGCCCCAGATCGTGGCGCCGCCCGCGCTCCGGGGCGCCGTCAGCGATTGTCCGCGCCACCGGGCCACGGCGTACAGCACGGCAAAAGCGATGGCGACGCGCGATGCCGCCATGGTCAGCGGCGGCACATCCGCGACGGCGATCTTGACCAGCAGGAAGGAAGAGCCCCAGATCAGGGAGAGGGTGAGGACCAGCCCGTAATCGCGCAGCGATTGGGGTGTCACGCGGTCATTTCTCCCGGGAGCCGGTCTGCAAGAGTTGCGGGCTGCGCAGCGCGCCGAGCGCATCCTTCAGGGCCTCGGCCAGCTCCAGGCGCTCGGTCGGCGACAGCCACAATCCGATGCTATGAGCCACGCCGTGGGTGCGGAGCTTCAGTTCCTCCGCATGGCGCCCGCCCCGCAGTTCGACCCGCAACCAGTAGGGTTGCAGCTCGATCCGCTCTTCCTGTCCGCGGACATCGACCCGGCGAATGGAAAAGCGCGATGATGTCAGGCACAGGTGTTCGAAGGCGCGGCTGCGCAGGACGCTGGCGCGTACCGCCCAACCCAGAAGGGTGATGGTGACGGCGAAATAGATGATCACCGGCCACGCCCCGTTCAACAGGAAACCGAGGCCGATGGTGCCGCCGACCGCGCCGATGGTGCCCATCATCAGGGCGAATCCCTGATTGCAGGGGCTGCGGTTGGGCGTGATCAGGGCATCGAAAACGACATCCTCCGCGAGGTCCGCGGCCCTGCGGTCTCTGCCTTCGCCGGTGGCTGCACCGGGGGCGACGTCGCCGGTCAAACTGGTCATGTCTCTTTGATAGGGCGCCCAGAAAGTCCTGTCAAAACAAAGCGTTCGTTAAGGTTAAGGGGCACGTCCGGTGCGTGGTGCCGCCGTGCGGTTCTCTTAGGCTCACTTCTCCTCTAAAGTGCCGATCCATGAAGAAGGCAGATGTCGATGAATTCTTCCGCCGCTTGGCGGACCGCGCACCGGCGCCCAAGAGCGAGCTCAATTACGCCAACCCTTACACGCTTCTGGTGGCGGTGGTGCTCTCGGCCCAGGCGACGGACGCCGGCGTGAACAAGGCGACCAAGCCGCTGTTCGCCAAGGTGAAGACGCCGGAAGCGATGGTCGAACTCGGCCTGGAAGGGCTGAAGGGTTATATCAAATCGATCGGGCTATATAATAATAAGGCTAAGAATATCATTGCCTTATCGGAAAAATTAATCACTGATCATAACTCTAAAGTGCCGCGCGACCGGGCCGCCTTGGAGGCCCTTCCCGGGGTCGGGCGCAAGACCGCCAATGTCGTGCTCAATGTTGCCTTCGGCGAACCCACCATGGCCGTCGACACCCATGTGTTCCGGGTGTCGAACCGCACCGGGCTGGCCAAAGGGAAGACGCCCTTGGCGGTGGAACAGAAGCTGGTCAAGGCGATCCCGGGGAAATGGATGGACCATGCCCATCACTGGCTGATCCTCCATGGCCGCTATACCTGCGTCGCGCGCAAGCCGAAATGCCCGGAATGCGCGGTCAACGATCTCTGCACCTTCAAGGGCAAGACGACGGTTTGACGTTGTCTTTGGCTCCCCGCGCCGGGGCGGCATGGTAGAGCCGAATTCCCGAAAGGCCCAAAGGCATTGACCCAATGTCTGCTCATGACCCAAAGCGGACATCGGATCAACGCGGGGGTTGCCTTTTAGGGACCTGTCAGTTTCTAGGATTGTCGATCAAGCGTTGCCAGCTAATGAACTCTTCAAAGGAGAGCATGTAGCGCTTCCGCGCCTCATCAAAGGTTATCTGTCCTTCGCGGACGCCGGCAACGACGGCTGCCTTCCGTCGGTTCGTCCAACGCATCGCACCAGGAGGAGGCAACTCGTTGATAGTCATGGCACATGTCCTGTTAACTCGTTTCCTAAAGCCGCTGTGCACGGAATGTCCAAAGGACCGGCAGGGCCTCGTCACAGCTGCTGCTCATGAGGTTATCGTATTGGCGATGAACGCAGATTTCCCAGAATCAATGATGTGGCATATCAGGGGCAGAAATCAGGAACGAATTCGCGGGGCGATTTGTTTTTCCTACGACCGCATTCGGCACAGAGCGGATATCGGGGCAACAAGCACCAGCCCCACCCATCTAGGGAGATCAATACCCGCTTGCGTGGAGGCCTCCGGCTGGACCCGGTGCGCAGCGGTTCGGCGACAAGCGCGGTCGCATCCGGGTCATTCGGGGATCGAAAGCATCAAGGTTCCCAAATGGCCCCGAAACACCCGGTCGATGGCCCAGCTTTCCTCGGCGCCCTCCAGGATTTCCGCCCGTGCCGCTTCGGTATCCGCGTATTCTCGGGCCACACTCATCAGAATATTGGCGTGTTCGATATCCGCCACCATGTGCTCTTGGTAGGAGTGCTGCCTGCCGATTTCGATCCCCAGCTCATCACGGACCTTCTCCGCCATACGGCGGGAGGCGCTTTTGCCCCGAAGGACCTCTTCGGAATTCGTGAGTTCCAGCGCTGCGCAGCTCGCCAGGGATTTGAGCCAGGGCGAATCCTTGGCAAGCGAGGTCCAGGCACTCATGCAGGTGAACAACGTATCGGTCGGCCGCGCGTCGGCGAAGTCTTGTGCCGTCAGACCGACGGCGTCGCCTTGGCGGATGTTGAGCGCGTAGTGGTCTTCCAGCCCACGCGCCACGTCACCGCCGAGTTCCTCTTGCTCATGTTTCCAAATCAGCTGCTTGACCCCGAACGGCGCGCGCGCCTGGGCATAGGCCCAGCAATCGCGCCGGTTGAGCACCCAGATCGCCTTCTGAAGATGGTGGGCGCGGATTCTCGGTAGGGTCAGGGGAACCGAGAACAGGCGTTGGTATTCTTCGCTTTCATGCTGGGCATTGGCGAGTTCCACGAGCCTGGCTTCGAGCACCCTCAAATCGGATGACCCGACCGCAATTGAAACCATTGGCTCTTCCTTTCCATTGCGGTTTCGCGCCGGGGCGTGACCGCTCACCGCTCACCCCGCGGCGATGGCATCGCCCACCGAACCATACTTCTCGCAGAGGCCGCGCCAATGTTCCGCCCGAGCCCTTTGACGATCCAATACGTCTTCAGGGATTTCGAGGAACGGCGGCCGCAAGGGACCGGGATCGCAGTATCCCGCAAAGCGGACGGCGATCTTGTGACCCGGCTCGCGCCAGTGCAAGGCCGTCGGGTCGCCGCGTTTGAACATGGTATCGGTGATCGCCTCCTTGGCGGCCTCTATATCGCCCCTGTCGACCGCGTCCCGGAGAAACACCAGAGGTTCCAAACCCATCCAGGCGTCGATGGACCAGAAACCCGCGGCCCCCAGCTCGGCGTAAGGGTAGTACTGCGCCTGGTGTACGAAGACGCTGATCCGACCGCGAACGATGTTCATCAGCTGCATGAAAGCGGCGGGAGACCGATGACTGTCCTTCATGCCGATGACGTTGGGGCTCTTGATGATTTCGTTGAACGCGTCCACCGGCAAGGTCACGTGATGAAGCGTCGGGTTGTGATAGATCAGCACGCCGAGGTCGGGATACATGTCGGCGACGTCGTGGTAGAACCGCACCGCATTGGCGACCGTCGACGGAAAATAATAGGGCACCCCGACGATCACCGCGTCGGCGCCGGCGTCGCGGATCATTGCCATCTTTTGCATGGCTTCACGGGTATGAAGGCTGGTGCAGCCGATAATCACCGGAACCCGTTTGGCGACCACCTCGACGGTGGCATGAACCAGGGTCTCGAATTCGGCCGGCAGAAGGTTTGAGAACTCACCGAAGCTGCCCGTCGTCGCGATGGCGTTGGCACCATCCCTGATGATCCGATCAACGCCGTCGCGGAGCCGTTCGACATCGATGGTGTCGGTGGCCCTGACGTCGTCGCCGTCGTCGGTGGCGAAGGCCGGCATCATCGCCATGATGCCGTGAAGGTCGGCCGCCGTGATCATTTGAATCCCTCCCCTGCCGCGCTCTTTGGGGCCGAGCATATCACTTTTTGGTGCCGCGAGCGCATCACAGGGTGAGCCCTGACAACCGCTCGCGCCCGGGCACCCCCCGATGCACGATGACCCAATGTCCGCATTTGGCTGATAGCCGACATTGGATTAACGCCGCCGTAAGGGCCGCCCCCACTGATGAGCCTGATGTCCGCTTACGACCCATAGCGGACAGTAGCTCAAACGCAAAAGGGCCGCCCTAAGAGGCGACCCAGTAAGCAGGTACTGATAGATGGGCTACTAACTGGTACAGGACAAACCCATCCAACAAGATATGGCCACGCGCGCACGCCGGTACAAGGACCGCCGTCTCTCAAGCTAAAAAAAAGCTCCTGCGACGTTAACCTGATGACCGCTTTTGACCCAAAGCGGACATTGCGAACTTTGGTGACGACAGCCAAAAAAACCAACAATAGGTCTGGTCGCTGACGACGAAGGAATTGAGCAGGACTACCAAAGGACAATTACAGGTAAACGCCTGCCGATAAGGTGATAAGCCCGCTGTATGATCCCGTAAAATTCGCACGAGTCGTCTTCTAGACCCAACCTTTGTAGGTCAAAGCGTCGGTTCCCCGCTTACGTGCTAGGAAAAATGCAAACGAAGTAGTGTCGGACACGTCATACTGTCGCGGTTTCGTTTTCATCCCCTGTACGTGGAAGGGCCAATGTCGGACGCGATGGCAGATGACCCGTTAACTGCCCCGATTACCAGACCAGCCGCGCTTGAGCATTTGACAGGCCCGTCCCGCGGCAAAGTGATCTGGCTCACCGAATCGGCGATAGACGTGTGCCTGTCGCCGACGCGAACAATAAGGGTATCAAAAGCGCGAAGGGGGGACTCGCCGAAGGGTCTGATTGGGCGGTTTCACAAGGCTGCCGATACCTACGAGATCGAAGTGCCGGACGGTTGCCGGGTGTGGGTAAACG
>JAHEKA010000054.1 GCA_024638585.1 Rhodospirillales bacterium | reverse complement strand
GCCGCGTCCTTGTGGCCGAGATAGGTGATGTCGCACACCATGCCGGGTTTGAGCGCCTTGCGCTTGACCTTCTTGCCGTCGATGTAGATCTTGGCCCGCCGTGCCGAGGCCCGGACGGTCTTGCCGCCGTCCTTGAAGAAGATGTTGCGCTTCTTGATGCGATCGATCTTCGTGCCCTTGACCGAAAGCCAGGTCAGCTTGGCCTTGGACACGTCGCCCTTTTTCAGCTTGGTCGCCTCGTTGGCCCGATTGATGACCGACTTGGGCGTCGCGAACAGGCTCTTGATGTGGCGCGTGACCTCCTTGCCGTCGATCGGCGACAGCGGGGTGCGCACCCGCTTGGCGTCGGCGATGTATTTCGGATCCTTCATGGTCGCATCGAACGCCGCACGCAATGCCGCGACGCGGGCGGCCGGCACCTTGGGCGGCGCCGTATAGGGCCGGCCCATGTACTGACGCGCGACCAGGAATTCCAGGACGCGGACGTCGTCGGCCGATTTCGCCATATCCATGACGAAGGGAACACCCTTGAGCTCCGGGTGCTTCTTGGCGGCGACCTGGATGATGATGTTGATCTTCTTATCGCGGATCAGATTGAACGCCTGGGCCTTGAGGCTGTCCCAGCCGATGCCGCACAGCCCCTCGACCTCCTTGCGCTGCATCGCCAGGATCACCGATGTGGTGGACGGATAGCCCTTGATGATCTTGATCTTGGCGTCGGTCAGCGTCTTGAGGAAGGCCGGCACCAGGTTGGTGGACGAGGAATCGGCGCCGGTGCCACCGACCACCAGCCGCATCTTCTTGGCGTCCGGCCAGGATTTGACCTGGGCATGCTGGGACGCGATGCAGGTCGTCGTCAACTGGTTGACGGACCCCAGCCAGTTGAATTCGACCGACTTGTAACGCGCGCCCCGGCCCAGGATCTCCTGGGTAACCACGGTGTTGTGCAACCCGGCGATTTCCCGCCCATCGCGGCTGGCCTTGGCATACATATGCCCGGCCAGCACCAGACCGCTCGCCCCCGGCATGTTCTTCACCACCAGGCTGGGTTGGCCGGGGACGTGTCGGAAGATGTGGCGCCCCATGAGGCGGCCGTACCGGTCATAACCGCCGCCCGGCGCGGAGCCGACGAACAAGGTCATCCGCTTGCCCTTGTAGAAATCGCTGATCGCGTCGGCCAGCGCCGGCGAAGCGGCAGTTCCCATCAACCCCATCACGGCGGCGACGGTGCTGAGCGAAATGGTTCTTGCAATGTTTGGACGCATTTTCCCTGAACCTCCCTGCGGTTACGAGCGCCTGTGACGGCGCGTTCTACGATCAATTGAAAGCCGCTACAATGCTAGCACAGGATCAAACCATGGGTCATCCCATTGGCGGATCCGACCACACATCCGGAATCCCGAGGCAACGGACCGATTGTGATTGCCGCCAAGTGGGGTAGAATTTCCGGCAATACAAAAAAACGATACCTCGGGAGGAAGACCATGCTCGACTACAAGCTGATCTCCGGCGATTGCCATATCACGGAGCATTCCGATGCCTTCCTGCGCTGCCAGCAGGAATACGGCGAAGACGCGCCCCGGGTGGTGGAGAATCCCGACGGCCTCGGCAAGGGGCTGTGGTTCATGATGGAGGGGCTTGAACCCATGCGGGTCGGCTATTTCTCCCTCGGCCACGTGGTCGACAAGCCCGAAGGCCGCAAGAACATGGAGATCTACAACGACGCCGAAGGCTTCAAGGAGCTGGTCTCCGACTTCCGCGAGAACTACCGCTACGAGGACCATAAGGAGGACTGGGAGCCCGCCGCCTATTGCCAGGCGCTCGACCGCGACAATGTCGAGGCCATGATCATCTTCGCCAGCTGGGCGCGCTACAACTACCATTTGGAGGACGCCAAGCTGCAGCGCTCGATCTTCCGCTCCTATAACGAATGGATCCTCGATTTCGCGAGCTATGCGCCCAAGCGCATCTTCCCGGCGCCGATGATCTCGATCCTCGACGTGGACACCGCGGTCGAGGACATGAAGGACTACGTCAAGCGCGGCTGCAAGACGGTGCACCTGCCCACCACGATCATCGGCTCGGGCTATTATGAGCCGATCTACGAGCCGCTATGGCAGACCGCGGTGGAGCTCGACATCCCGCTGACGGTGCATTCGAATTCCAGCCAGGGGCGGTCGATGAAGCTCCACGGCATGGCCAAGCGCAAGGAAGACCCGCGGGAATACGTCATCCGCTCGGAGTTCGAAGGCAACCGCTTCGGCGGCCCGATGGCGGCCTGGGCCTTCGTGTCCAACCTGATCTTCTCCGGCGTGTTCGACCGCTATCCCAGCCTCAAGGTCTGCTGTTCCGAATTCCAGATGGCGGACGCGGCCGCGGTGGTCGAATCGGTCGACTACCGGGTCGGCCGCCAGGCCACCTACGACCGGGACCGCAATACAAACCAGCGCTGGCCGTCGGAATACCTGCGCGAGAACGTCTATATCGATTTCGAGGACAGCCGCTCGACGGTGCTGACCACCGACTATTACGGCAAGGACAATTTCTACTGGTCGAGCGATTACCCGCATTTCCAGACGACCTGGCCGCGCTCGGAATCGATCTTCGAAGCCAATTGCGAGGGCATCGCCCCCGAGGTCAAGCGCAAGCTCGGCCGCGACAACGTCAACGACATTTACAAGCTTGGCCTGAACTAGGCCGCACAAGATGCCGAAACAAGGCGGCGCTCCCCGGGACACCGGGAAGCGCCGCGACTTCTTCCGCCTTGGCGCGGGAAAAAAAGCCTAGGCCGGATCGCCCTTGATCACCGGATTGACCAGGGTGCCGAGGCCGGTGACCTCGATCTCTACCGTGTCCCCCGGCTCCATCAGCTTGACCGTGTCGGGCAAGGAGGCCGGCGTGCCGGTGAAGATCATGTCGCCGGGCTGGAAGTCATAGCCCTTTGAGGCATAGGCGATGATCTCTTCGATCTTCGCCAGCATCAGGCCGATCGAGCAGTTCTGTTTTTCCACGCCGCCGGATCGGGTGGTGACGGTGGCGGCATAGGGGTCGCCGAACTCGTCCGACGTCATCATCCAGGGGCCAACGCTGCCCGACGAATTGAAATTCTTGCCGATGCCGTATTGCCGGTTGTGGCGCTGGTAATCGCGCACCGAGCCTTCGTTGCCGACGGCGTAGCCCGCGACATGGTCGAGCGCGTCCCCTTCGGCGATGTGACGCCCGCCCTTGCCGATGATGGCGACCAGCTCGCCTTCGAAGTCATAGCGCGTCACCCCCGGCCCGTAGGGCGCCACCAGGGGCTGGAGATGGCCGACCACGGATGCATTGGTGCGCAGAAAGATCTCAGGATATTCCGAGCGCCCGCGCCCGACCTCTTCCTGATGGGCCGAATAGTTGAGCGCGGCGCACCAGATGGCGGCCGCGTCGGGCACCACGGCGTCCAGGGTCACGTCACCAATGTCGTGGGTCGCGGATTTGCCGGCGGTCGCATCCGCGGCCCGCGCCAGGCCATCGTCGAGCGCCAGCAGGCCGCGCATCGTGCCGGGCAGATCGGGCGCCGCCTCGGCAAGCGCCACGAAACCGGTCTCATCCACCATGACGCCGACGCCGGCGGCACCGTCCGTAGAATAGGAAATCAATCTCAAGGTCAGGCCCTCCCCAATGTCATTTGATATTTTTTGGCGCCGGATTGTAGAGCCCGGGCCCGGGCGCGGCCAAGCCCTTAATCGGCGGGGCCGGCGTGGCGGTCGAGGAACCGGGCGAGCCCGGCCAGGGCCGGGCGCGGATGGGTGATGAGAAAGGTCGGCACGGCGGCAAGCCAGCCCTCGTAGCGACCCTTGGCCTCGAACCGGCGGCGGAAGGCGCGCCGGTCGAACGCGGCGCCGAGGCCCTTGATCACGCCGCCCGCGACATAGACCCCGCCACGGGCGCCGAACTGAAGCGCCAGGTCGCCCGCCACCTGGCCCATCAGGGCGGAGAACATGGCGCAGGCCTCCACCGCGTGGGCATCCCGCCCGGCACGGGCGGCACGGGCGATCGCCGAGGGGGCGCCAACCTTGGCCCCCGCCCCACCGTCGAGCGCCGCCAGCGTGCCATACAGGTTGGCGAGGCCGGGCCCGGACAGCACCCGTTCCGCCGATACATGGCCGAAGCGCCGGCGCAGGCTTGCGATCGCGGCCGCCTCCCGGTCGCTGCCGGCGGCAAGGGTCGCGTGCCCGCCCTCGGTCGCCAGCGCGGCGGGGCCGCCGGCGGCTTCCGGCAGGTAGCAGGCGACGCCCAATCCCGTGCCGGGGCCGAACACCGCCTGGGGCGTGCCACCATCCCGGCGCCCACGCCCGATCTTGGCGAGATCCTTGCCCGCCAGCCCCGGCAGCGCCCAGGCCAGCGCCTCGAAATCGTTGAGCACATGGACGCGCGCGATGCCGGTCCGCCGGGGCAGCGCCGATCTGGAGAACGACCAGGCCGCGTTGGTGAACCGGACCCGGTCCCCGGTCAGCGGCGCGGCGACGGCAAGGGCGGCGGCCTCGGGGCGAATGCCGGGCCAATTTCGGAGATAGGCTTTGAGCGCCGGCGCCAGACCGGGATAGGCCCCGGTCTCCAGCACCCGGAAGCGGCCGGGCCGGCGGCCTCGTCGCTGCAGGGCGAAGCGGGCGTGGGTGCCGCCGATATCGGCCAGCAGCCAGTATCCGCCCGAACCTCCACCCGCGTTCATGGGGCTTAAGCCGTGAACGGCGCGCGGTTCAGGACGCGCAGGAAATTCTTGCGCCAGGCGACGATGTCGTGGCGCCGGATCACATCCATGGTGGCGCGCCAGCGGCCCTGGCGTTCCTTGAGCGTCATCTCCAGCGCCCGGCCCAGGGTGGCGGCCACCCGTTCCTCGTCATAGGGGTTGACGATCAGCGCGTTGGTCAACTGCTCGGCCGCACCGGCGAAGCGCGACAGAACCAGGACCCCGGGATCGGCAGAGTTCTGGGCGGCAACGTATTCCTTGGCCACAAGGTTCATGCCGTCGCGCAGCGGTGTGACCAGGCCGATACAGGCCTGGCGGAAGAAGCCCGACAGCGTCTGGCGGGTGAAGCCGCGGTTGAGATAGCGGATCGGCACCCAGTCGAACTCGGCGTATTCGCCGTTGATCCGCCCGGCTTCGGTTTCCAGGAGATGGCGGATCTCACCGTAATGCGCGACGTCTTCCCGGGTCGGCGGCGCGATCTGCAGGAACACCACCTTGTTGTGCCAGTCCGGATTGCGCGCCAACAGAAGCTCGAAGGCATGCAGGCGCTGGACGATGCCCTTGGAATAGTCCAGCCGGTCGACGCCGATGATCAGCTTGCGCCCGCGCAGGCTGCGGACCAGCCGCTCGACGCGAACCGCGTTGTCCGGCGATTGGGCCATGGCCTCGATGTTTTCGGTATCGATGCCGATGGGAAACTTGTTGGCATGGAAGGTCCGGCGGAAGGCCCGAATCAAGTGACGCTCGTCGAGGAACACGCCGCTGGTCTCGAACCGGATGTAGTGACTGAAGGTCCTGAGATCGGTGGAGGATTGAAATCCCACCACGTCATAGGCGCTCAGCGCCGAGACGATCTCCCGGTGCTGAGGCAGCACCACCAACACTTGGTGCGAGGGGAAGGGCGTATGAAGGAAGAAGCCCATCTTGTTGCGCACGCCGAGCCGGCGCAGCTCCTCGGCCAAGGGGATCATGTGATAGTCATGGACCCAGACCAGGTCATCGGGCTCCAACAAGCCCTTCAGGGCCTTGGCGAAGCGCGCGTTGGCCCGGCGGTAGCCCTGGTAGGAACTGAGGTGAAACTCCATCAGGTCCTGACGGTAATGGAACAGCGGCCACAGCATGGAATTGGAAAAGCCGTTGTAATATTCGTCGTAATCCTCCGGCGAAAGGTCGAGGGTGGCATAGGCGATGCCGCCGCTGGTCGACATCCTGGGTTCATCGGACGGGTCTTCGGTGACGTTGCCCGACCAGCCGAACCACACACCGCCCATTTCCTCCAGCGCCCCGAGCAACCCGACCGCCAGGCCGCCCGCCTGGGCGCCGCCCTGCTGCACCTTGGTAACCCGGTTGGATACGACGACCAGGCGGCTCATAGCGCTTCCTCCCAATCGCGGCTGAGCCGCACCGCCGAATTGATCAGACCGACCATGGAATAGGTCTGGGGCAGATTGCCCCACAGGGTACCGTCGGCCGGATCCATATCCTCGGACAGGAGACCGCAGGAATTGCGCAGCGACAACATGCGCTCGAACAGGGCCCGCGCCTCGTCGCGCCGGCCCATGGCCGCGAGCGCGTCGATATACCAGAACGTGCACACCATGAAGGCGGTTTCGGGCACGCCGAAATCGTCCTCGGTCACGTAGCGGTAAATGTAATCGCCCCGCTTGAGGTGTTTCTCGATCGCCGCCACGGTGCCGACGAAGCGCTCGTCGGACGGGGCGATGAATCCAAGCTCATGGAGCAGCAACAGGCTGGCGTCCAGATCCTCGCCGCCGAAGGTGGACACATAGCTGCCCAGCGCCGTGTTCCATGCGGCCTCATCGATGACCTTATGCATCCGGGTCGCATGCATGGACCAGAATTCCGCCCGCTCGCCCTGCCCCAGCCGCTGGGCGATGCGGGCCAGGCGGTCGCATCCGGCCCAGCACATCACCGCCGAATGGGTATGGACCTCGGCGCGGCCGCGGAATTCCCAGATTCCCGCATCGGGCTTGTCGAACCGGGCCAGGCACTGGTGGCCCACCTGCTCCAGGCGTTCGAACATCGCGCTGCCCCCGGGATGGCGCAGGCGTTCGTCGAAGAAGAAATGGATGGAGGCCATGATGACGCTGCCATAGACGTCGTTCTGGACGTGTTCATAAGCCTGGTTGCCGACCCGGACCGGGCCCATGCCGCCGTAGCCCGCCAAGGTGTCGACGATCGATTCGGTCAGCTGCGCGCGGGTGTCGATGCCGTAGACCGGCTGCAGGAATCCCTCGTGGCTGGACGCAACGACGTTGGTGATATAGCGCAAGTACGCCTCCATGGTCCGCGTCGCGCCCAAGCGGTTGAGCACCTGAACCACGAAGAACGCGTCGCGCAGCCAGCAGTAGCGATAATCCCAGTTACGTCCCGAGCCCGGCGCCTCGGGGATGGAAGTGGTCATGGCGGCGATGACGGCGCCGGTTTCCTCGAAGGTGCAAAGCTTCAGGGTGATCGCCGCCCGGATCACCGATTCCTGCCATTCGAAAGGGATCGAAAGATAGCGCACCCATTCGAGCCAATAATCCAGGGTGCGTTCCAGGAAATCCCGCCCGGTGTCGACCACAGATCCGGCAAGGGTCTCATCGGGACCGTAGACCATGGTGATCGGACCTTCGAGGACCATTGGAATTTCGTCGCGCACCATGCCGAGCGGCGCATTGGTGGTCAGCCGCATGGTCGCTTCCGTCATGAGATAGCGGATATGGTTGGAGCCGTAGGTGGTTTCGGGACTGCGGGCGCCGTAATCGGCGGCGGGACGGAGGCGCACGGTGATGCGCGGGCTGCCCGCCACGGGACGGACGATGCGAACGATCATGACCGGCCGGTAGGTCCGGCCGAACTGCTTGAACCGCGGGGCGAAATCGGTGATCTCCACCGCCGCCCCGTCTTCGGCATACAAGGTGGTGGACAGCACCGCGGTGTTGCGCACGTAATCCTGTTCGGAGTGGCTGTAGCCGTCGAGCCGGATATCGAAGAACCCGCGATCCCCATTGCCGTTGTCCAACAGCCGGCAGAACATGGGATCCCCGTCATAGCTCGGCAGGCAGGCCCAACTGATCCGACCATTGCGCTCGATCAAGGCGCTGTGGATGCAATTGCCGATCAGCGCCAGATCGAGACTGCTTTCCCTGCGTTCCGTCATATTTCCCCGTTCCCAGACTTTGCCACCGCGCCGCCGAGGCGGTCCGCCGCCGCCGCCAGCCAGTCATGAATGCCGGCCACAGAGGCCCCATCGTAGCGGGCGCAGGTCGGCGTGCCGTCGCCCACACGTATCGAAATTCCGTCCATGGCGTTGATGGTAGCAAATCCCGCCTCGTCGGTAACATCGTCGCCGACGAAAACCGGCCGGCGGCCGGCGAACGGCGGCTCGGCCATGAATGCGGCGGCGGCGGTGCCCTTGTCCGGGCCGGCCGGACGCAGCTCGACCACCATCTTGCCGCGCTGCAGGACCAGTGCGCCGCCGGCCTCGGATTCCAGTTCCTGGGCCAGCGCCAAGGCGTCGGCTTCGGCGGCCGGAGCCTGGCGGTAATGAAGCGCCAGGGACAGCCCCTTGTCCTCGACCAGGGCGCCTGGATGGGCGTCGGCAAACGCGGTGAGCCCGGTGCGCACGGCCAGGAGCCGCCCGGCATCCACGTCGGCGCGGGTGATCCGGCCCGCCGCATCGCGGCGCTCGAACCCATGAAGCCCCGCCACCGGCAGGTGAAGCGGCGCGAACAGGCGATCGATATCCACGATCGCGCGGCCGCTGACCAGGGCCACGGCGCCGCCGCAGCCGGCGGCTAGGCGGCTCAGCGTGTTCCGGGCATGATCGGCGATGGCGACCGCTTCGGGATGCGGCGCGATATCGGCCAAGGTGCCGTCGACATCGAGAAAGAACGCCCAAAGGGCGCCTCGGTCCGGAAGGGGAAGCTCTATCTGCATGCCCGGTGAACGGGGCCATCCTGTGACTGGAGATCCAACCCCACGATGTGTAGACGCCGCCATGCCTTCCCGCAACCCGATTGTCGTCCGGACGCGCCGTGATTGGCCGGCGAAACCCCGCCGGGCCGGAAGGGTCAGCGGGGGCCCTGCCCGCCCTGGGCCACGCGCCGCGCCCGCCACGGTTTGGTGATCTCCCCTTCAGCCGTGAGAAGCTTCACGGTTCCGGCGATGCCGTCGCCGGCCACGGTCCCTTGGTAGTGCTGCCCGGCCCGCAAACGACCGGAAGCAGGCGCGAGGATGAACGCAATGCGGTCGCCCCGCAATCTGACGCCGGCGAGCCCGTGGGAGTTCCCGGCCACCGTCGCTGTCCCGCGCACCTCCTGGAATCTCTGGCGGAGCGTGACTTTGACGGGAATTGCCGCGCCTCCGCCCTCGGTAGGCTCTTGGTCCCAGGTCCAACTTCCGGCGACGTTCGCCGGGACGACCCAGAAATGCACGACGCTGCGCGATCCCCAGCCGCCGTAAACCCGGCGCGAGATGTCGGGCCGCCAGGCGCCCATATCGTAATCGTGGGAAACGATTCGGGTCCCCGGCTTGAGACCGGCAAGTAGCTTTGGGCGCAGCTTGAGAACGATGTCTGGCAGCAGATACATGGTCAGAACCGAGGCCTGGCTGAAGTCGGTCTTGAACAGGTCGCGGACGAAGAACCGTGCACGGTCGGCAACCCCCTCCTCCCTGGCCATGCCATTGGCGATGGCCACCAGTTCCTCGTTAAGGTCGACCCCGAAGCCGCGTGCCCCGAACCGCTTGGCAGCGATGATATTGATCCGCCCGTCGCCGGAGCCCAGGTCGATGACGTAGTCGTCCTTGGTGACCTTGGCCAAGCTCAGCATGGTCTCCACCACCTTTTCGTGGGATGCGATATAGGGGACATCGAGTTTGTCCGAGAGATCTTCCACCTCCTGAGGAACATCCTGGGCCCGCACCGGTCCCTGGGCGGCCAGACCCAAGCCCAAGCCGGCCCCGACGGTGAGGGCGGCAACCCAGCGACGGGCCCCGATCCAATGTTCTTGCTGAGACAGCCAACGCATCGTTGTCCCCCCCGGAGCCGACGCTCCATGGTCAACCTGAACGCGAGCCTCGATCCCACCCGTTCAATGTGGCCCTTTTATGTTGAAGAGACGGGCCAAACCCGGCCGGGTCGTGCGCCAATTGCCCTTGGCCGCGGGCCGTGATACTGATGCGCCCGGTTTCGGCGGCTCCACCGCCCAGCGTCCACCATTCCAGCGGCGGTACGGCTCGTGATCACCACTTTCGAAG
>JAHEKA010000519.1 GCA_024638585.1 Rhodospirillales bacterium | reverse complement strand
TTCGCCGGAGGTGATTTCCATGATCCTTTCCAGCGGATCCTCTTCCTCGACGTTGATGGTGTAATCGGCGCCGAGATTCTTGGCCACCTGCAGGCGTTTCACGTCCTTGGACGTGCCGGTCACGATGATCAGGGAGGCGCCGGCCTGCTTGGAGGCGATGGTGTTGCAAAGGCCCTGCTGGCCCGGCCCCTGGATCAGGACCCGGCTGTCATACCCGACGCTGCAGTCGAACAGCGCCCATTGGATGCCGTTGGCCATGGGCGTCACGACACCGGCCAGTTCCGCCGACAGGCCGTCGGGCACCTTGTGGATCACCGAATTCCACGGCAGGTACATGTATTGGGCGAAGCCGCCGAACAGGTGAGGTTCGCGTTCGGCCAGGGTATAGCCAAAGCGCAGCCCCTCGGGGAACTTGCGCCAATCGGTAAACATGCACAGGCGATATTCGCCCTTGTGGCAGAACTCGCAGTTCATGCAGCCGACGTAATGCTCGACGAACACCAGGTCGCCTTCCTTCAGGCCACGACGCTGCTGGAAGATCTTGCCGGCCTTGGCGATGGTGCCGATGTTTTCGTGGCCCATGATGACCGGACCCTCGAACGGGGGCTTGGAATAGAACTTCACATCGGTCCCGCAAATGCCGGCGACGTCTACCTTGAGAAGGGCCGCCTCATCCGGAATATCCGGCATATCGTATTCACGGAATTCCGTCGTCTGAGGTGCCGTGCGGACGGCTGCCACTACTTTTTCTGTCACGTTCATTTCTCCTGCTAAGTTGTTGACCTACAACTACCAAAGCGGCAGAGTGCAGGCAAGTTTCAAGTCGCCGGGGACACCGCTGGGCGGCCTTGCGCGGCAAAAACAGGACGCGCCGGGCCGGTGATGAGGGCCCTCAGCGGTGAGGACATGTTTCGACGCCTCGGACCCGAGAAAGGCACCCTAGACGACATTACCCGGATCGAGGACTTGGTCCGGGATCGGTTCCGGATCGGCGCAACCGAGATCATCCTGGTGTCTCAGGACCGCGGAACCAAGCCGGGTTTTCCCCCCTATGAGACGAATGTGGTTTTCTGGAAGGAGGGCACGCGCTACCGGCTGAAGATTTTCGCGCCCGCCGCGCAGGTCACGGAGCGGGACCTCCCGGTTGACTGGCTGTTGCCGGTGCTGGAGGATACCGGCGAAGCGGGCTGTTGCTAACTCGAAGAAAGATAAG
Source organism: Rhodospirillales bacterium (assembly GCA_024638585.1). Taxonomy (GTDB): domain Bacteria; phylum Pseudomonadota; class Alphaproteobacteria; order SMXQ01; family SMXQ01; genus SMXQ01. Next base: position 1,334 of record JAHEKA010000519.1, on the reverse strand, counting down.
GAAACCCATGAGCAAGACCAAACTGAAGGCGGTGTCCCGGACCCAGAACAATAACCGGAGGGTCAAGGAAGGCGCGGTGACGCTTCCGGATTTCGAGCTGGAGTTCGAGGAAATCCCCGTACTTGTGCAGGGATTCCGCCGGATGGTGCGCCAACTGGAATTCGACGTCTGTGAAATGGCGCTCACGACTTATATTTGTGCCAAAGCCCACGGTGTCAAGTTCACCGCGATTCCGATCTTTCTGGTGCGCGATTTTCATCATGGCGCGATTGCCCATCACGTGCCTTCCGGTCTCAAGTCCCCGGCCGAGCTTGGCGGCAAACGCGTCGGCGTCAACCGCGGCTACACGGTCACCACGGGGGTCTGGGCGCGGGCCATTATCCAGGACGAATACGATGTGGATCTGTCCTCGGTCACCTGGGCGCCGTCCGGCGATGAACATGTCGAGGCCTACAAGGCGCCGGCAAACGTCGAGCCGCTGCCGGATGGCGATTTGGAAGCCCATCTTGCCTCAGGCGATGTGGTCGCCGCCGTGGGCGCCAGCTTCGATCATCCGGATATCGCCCGGATGATCGACAATGAGTTCGACGCGGGGGTCGCGGCGCTCAAGACCCGCGGGTTCTATCCCATCAACCACACCGTCGTCGTGCGCGATGCGGTGCTGGAGGAAATGCCCGAAGTCGCCACCCAGGTGTTCGAGGCTTTTGCCGAATCGAAACGCCAATATGTCGCCGACCTGAAGGCCGGGCGGATAACCGAGCCCAAGCGGGTCGACAAGGTGCACCAAGTGGCGCTGGAAGTGATGGACGACCCGCTGCCCTATGGGGTCGAACCCAATCGCAAGACCCTCGAAGGGCTGGTCGATCACGCCGTGACCCAGAAGATCATTCCGCAACGGATGGCCCTGGAGGATCTGTTCGCAAAACCGGCGCTGAATTCCGTCGGTTAGGAGGGCAGGGGGCGTCAGCCGCTGACGCCATCCAGGAAATCGAGGACGCGCCGGGGCGCGTTGTCTTCGGTTTGATCGTCTACGGCAACGTCCCAGTATTCAGAGCCTTCCAGACATTCGTGCATGTACCGCGCCGCCGACGTGGCATGGAAGGCGTCATTGCCCGGCACGACGAGGCTGGGAATGGCGAGGTTCATCAGCTCCTCGGGCTCGGCGCCCGGCGCCGTGTCGCGATCGATCAGGCCGCGCACCATTGCCGTCACAGTCAGAAGGTATTGCGCCTTGTCCAAGGCCGCGTAGGCCTCGGCGAATTCGTCTGAATTGCGGATCGGCTGGCCCCAGGGACCGCCCCTTGGATCGGCCGAGAAGTTCTTATCGTGACTGC
>JAHEKA010000053.1 GCA_024638585.1 Rhodospirillales bacterium | reverse complement strand
TCGGCCTTTTGCGCCTGCTGTTCCGCCTTCCATGACATCACCGCGACGCTGCGCACCTCGGTGAGAGGTCGGGGGGCCGGTGGCATGACCTTGTTGACCGTCAGCACGTAGTAGCCGCCGTCCCGGGTGTCGATCAGGGAGCTGGTCTGACCCTCTTGGGTCTCGAACGCGGTGCGCACGAAGTTCCCGCCCACCGGCAGGCCGTCGACCTTCTTGCTGTCGCGGCCCCGGCCCTGACGATCGAGCGCGGCGATGCGCTGGGCTTTGAGATTGATTTTTGCCGCCGCCTCATTGAGGTCGGCCCCGCCGGCAAGCGCGTCATCCAACGGCGTCGTCAACTTGCCCACATCATTCTGCGCCTGGGTCACGGCGAGGTGCTCGCGGATCGTCTTGCGGGCCTCCTTGAGCGGCACGGTGCGGCCTTTCTGCGCGTCTTCGACCTGCACCAGGTGCCAGCCCAGCGAGCTCTTGAGCGGCGCACTGATCTTGCCCTTCTTCACGGTGAACACCCCATCGGCGATGTCGGTGAGAAGGTCCCGCTTTTCGACCCAGTCCAGATTGACCACCTTGAGGTTCTTGCCGTGTTCCTGGGCCGCCTCGGCCAGGCTTTTTCCCTTCTTGATGGCTGCCGACGCGGCCTTGGCCGCCGCCTCGGCTTCGGGCGGGAAGACCACCTGCTGGATCTTGCGCCGGTCGGGCACCATGAATTCGGTCTTCTTGCGCTCTTCGTATTCCGCCTTGATGTCCTCTTCGCTGACCTGGATGTCCTTGGCCATCGCCTTGGGGTCGAGATGAATGTATGTCACCTCCCGGTATTCCGGCGCGGTGAAGCGCGCGGTATTCGCCTTGTAGTAGGAGGCGACGTCCCCGTCCTTCGGTTCCGGCGCCTTGCCGAGGGGCGGAGGCGGCACCAGGACAGTCTTGGCGACACGCTCTTCCGAGCGGAACCGGATCATCGGATCGGCCAGGGCCTTGGGCACCGGAATATGGCCCGACACCGTCTGGGTGAGCAGGTCGGTCGACAACGCCTGCCTCAAGTTGGCGACGTAATAACCCTCGGCGATATTCCCAGCGGTCAAGGCCTGCTGGAACCGCCGGCGGTCGAACTGGCCTTGTGAATTGCGGAAGCGCGGATCGGATCGAATATGCTTGTTGACCATGGGATCGGAGATCACCACCCCAAGATCCCGTGCCGCCAGTCTGATCGCCGCGCTGTTGACCAAGCGGCTGAGAACCTGCCGGTCGATGCCCATGCGCCGGGCCGTCTCGCGATCGATGGTGCCGATCGCCTGGCGCAGGCGGTCGAGTTCCTGGCGATAGGACTCGTCGAACTCCGAACGGAGGATCTTGATGCTGCCGACCTTGGCCACGGCGGGATCGCGTTCGCCCAGGAACACGTCGTTGATCCCCCAAATGGCGAAGGCAACGATCAGGAGGCCAAGCAAAATCTTGATGACCCAGGAACTGGCTTTTTCACGAAGGACCTGAAGCATCGTCCATGAGATCCGCTAAGTGGTTGAAAAGGAAAGGCGCGCCCGCTCTCTGCGGCGATCGTCCGCCATGCCGCGGCATCATAGGTGGGGGCTTTCGGGCCTGCAACACACTATTGGCAGGGAAAAACGGCGAAATCTTGGCGCTCGGCAGCCGCCGTGGTAACTAATCAGCCGGGCGGCCCGGGGCCGAACGGCGCAGCACACGGGGTAGGGGAGAGAGGCAGATGATCCGGCCACTGATCGCGGGGAACTGGAAGATGAATGCGGCCGGTGCCGATGGCCGCGCGCTGGCCGAAGGCGTTGGCGCGGGCGCGGCGGAGGTGGCATCGGCTTGCGACCTTCTGGTGTGCCCGCCGGCGGTGGTCCTGGCGGCGGTGGCCGATGTGCTGGCCGGGTCCGCGGTCGCGGTCGGCGGCCAGGACTGCCACGAGGCGTCCTCCGGGGCCCATACCGGGGACCTTGCCGCCGCCATGCTGGCCGAGGCCGGGGCAAGTTTCGTCATCGTCGGCCATTCCGAGCGGCGCGCCGATCACGGGGAAAGCGATGGGCTGGTGCAGGCCAAGGCGGCGGCCGCCCATGGTGCCGGACTCAATGCCATCATCTGCATCGGCGAGACCGAGGCGCAGCGAGACGCGGGCGAGACACTCGGCGTCCTGTCCGGCCAGATTGCCGGCTCGATCCCCGAGGGGGCGGCGGCTGCCAACACGGTCATCGCCTATGAGCCGGTCTGGGCCATCGGGACCGGCCGGACGCCGACCGTGGATGAGGTCGCCGCCGCCCATGCCCATATCCGCGAACAGATCGAGACCAAGATCGCCGAGGCCGGGGAGGCGCGGCTGCTCTACGGTGGATCGGTCAACCCCAAGAATGCCCGGGAACTTCTGGCGGTGGATAACGTCAATGGGGCCCTGGTGGGCGGCGCCAGCCTGGAGGCCGCGTCTTTCCTGGAGATTGCCCGCCAAGCCGCTTCCTGACGGCGGGCCCCGGGTCCGCCGGCGGTCAATTCGGGCAATTTGGCCCTTTAAAATCACCGGCGATGGTCTTATGTTCCAGCCAACTGCGGGACCGCTATGACGACAATTGTTCTCACCATTCATCTTTTCCTGGCTCTGGCCCTGGTCATCGCCGTGTTGATGCAGCGCTCGGAAGGCGGGGCGCTCGGCATCGGCGGCGGCGGCGGGGGCGGCGGCGGATTCATGACCGGCCGCAGCCAGGCCAATCTGCTGACCCGGACGACCACGATCCTGGCCGCCGCGTTCATGGCGACCTCCCTTATCCTCGCGATCATGGCGGCGGATGCGCGGAAGCCCACTTCCGTGCTGGACCAGGGCGTGTCCCCGGTGCCCGTGGCACCCGCCACGCCGGCGGCACCGAAGGAACCGGGGGCGCCGCTTGGCCGATAAAACGGGGCAGGGGGCGCGGTGTCCTTTCGATGACCGGGGGCGGTGACAGGTGAGCCGCCCTTTTTTCATGCCGGGCGCCAAGTTTTGAATCGGTAGGATTGATCCAATGATGTATCCTAAGCACCCATGACGCGGTTCATCTTTATCACCGGCGGCGTCGTGTCCTCCCTCGGCAAGGGTCTTGCCTCGGCGTCGCTCGGCGCATTGCTCCAGGCTCGCGGCTACAAGGTCCGGCTCAGGAAACTCGACCCCTATATCAATGTCGATCCCGGGACCATGTCGCCGACCCAGCATGGCGAGGTCTTCGTCACCGATGACGGGGCGGAGACCGATCTCGACCTCGGCCATTACGAGCGCTTCACCGGCGTACCCTCGCGCCAGGCGGACAACGTCACCACCGGACGCATCTATTCCACGGTGATCGCCCGGGAACGCCACGGCGACTATTTGGGCGCGACGGTGCAGGTGATTCCCCATGTCACCGACGCCATCAAGGAATTCATCGCCGCCGATTGCGACGATACGGATTTCGTGCTGTGCGAGATCGGCGGCACGGTGGGCGATATCGAGGGCCTGCCCTTCCTGGAAGGCATTCGCCAGTTCGGCAACGAGGTGGGGCGTGATCGCGCCATGTATATCCATCTCACCCTGCTGCCCTATATCCCGACCGCGGGCGAGCTCAAGACCAAGCCGACCCAGCATTCGGTGAAGGAGCTGTTGTCCCTCGGCATCCAGCCCGATGCGCTGCTGTGCCGGTCCGACCGCCCCTTGCCGCCGGAGGAACGGCGCAAGATCGCCCAATTCTGCAACGTGCAGGGCGACGCGGTTATCGAAGGTCTCGACGTCGACACCATCTACCAGGTGCCGATCAGTTATCACCAGCAAGGGTTCGATCAGGTGGTGCTGCGGCATTTCGGGATCGATGACGCGCCGGAGCCCGACCTCACGCGCTGGTTCGAAATTCTGGAACGCATCCGCAAACCGGAAGGCGAGGTGCGCATCGCCGTGGTCGGCAAATACACCAATCTGCTCGACGCCTATAAGTCGCTGTCCGAAGCGTTGACCCATGGCGGCATCGCCAACAACGTGAAGGTCGAGCTCGACTGGATCGAATCGGAAATCTTCGAACAGGACGGCGCGCTGGAAAAGCTGGAAGACGTCAACGGCATCCTGGTGCCGGGCGGCTTCGGCGAGCGCGGCGCGGAAGGCAAGGTGGAGGCAGCGCGCTTCGCCCGCGAACACAAGGTGCCCTATTTCGGGATCTGCTTCGGCATGCAGATGGCGGTGATCGAGGTGGCGCGCAACCTGGCGGGGATCAAGGGCGCGGGATCCACCGAATTCGGTCCGGCCAAGGAGCCGGTGGTCGGCCTGCTGACCGAGTGGCTGCGCGGCGAGGAGCTGGAGCGGCGCACCTCGGAAGACAATCTGGGCGGGACCATGCGGCTCGGCGCCTATGAATGCAACGTCGTGCCGGGCAGCAAGGTGGCCGAGATTTATGGCGCCAAGACAGTCTTCGAACGCCACCGTCACCGCTATGAGGTGAACATCAATTACCGCGACCAGTTGGAACAAGCCGGCCTCAAGGTCGCCGGCCTGTCGCCCGACGGCGGCTTGCCCGAGATCGTCGAGCTGGCGGGGCATCCCTGGTTCATCGGCGTGCAGTTCCATCCGGAGCTGAAATCCAAACCCTTCGAGCCGCACCCGCTGTTCTCGTCCTTCGTCGGCGCCGCGGTCCACCAGTCAAGGCTGGTCTGATCCATGCCCGGGGCGGAGACGGCATCGCGCCATGTCGCGGTCGGCAATGTCACCTTCGGCAACGACCTGCCGCTGGTGCTGATCGCCGGCCCCTGCCAGATCGAGAGCGCCAATCACGCGATGGAGATGGCCGGCGCACTGACCGAGATGGCGGCCAAGCTCGGCCTCGGACTGATTTACAAATCCTCTTTCGACAAGGCCAATCGCACGTCGATCCACAGCGCGCGCGGTATCGGCCTGGATGAGGGGATCGGCATCCTGGCCGATGTGCGCGAGCGCTTCGGCTGTCCGGTGCTGACCGATGTGCACGAGGTGGAGCATTGCGCAGCCGTAGCGGAGGCGGTGGACGTGCTCCAGATTCCCGCTTTCCTGTGCCGCCAGACCGATCTTGTCGTGGCCGCCGCCGAGACCGGCCGCGCGATCCATGTCAAAAAGGGCCAGTTCCTGGCGCCCGGCGACATGGCCAATATCGCCGCCAAGATCAGCGCGTCGGGCAACGAGAACATCCTGCTGTGCGAGCGCGGCGTCAGCTTCGGCTATAACGCGCTGGTCTCCGACATGCGGTCGCTGCCGATCATGGCGCGCACCGGCTATCCCGTGGTCTTCGATGCCACCCACTCGGTGATGGAGCCGGGGGGGCAGGGAAACAAGTCCGGCGGCGACCGCCGCTTCGCCCCTGTCCTGGCCCGGGCCGCCGCCGCCGTCGGTGTCGCCGGCGTCTTCATGGAGACCCATGAGGACCCGGACAACGCGCCGTCCGACGGCCCCAACATGATCTATCTCAAGGACCTGCCGGGCATCGTCGAGACCTTGATGTCGATCGACGCGCTCGCCAAGGCCGATCCCATCTCCGTCCCCTGATCTCCGATTTGTAAAAGAAGGCTTGAACGACCCATGACCGAAATCGCCGATATTTATGGCCGTGAGATTCTCGACTCCCGTGGCAACCCGACGGTGGAAGTCGACGTGATCCTGGAAACCGGCGTGATGGGCCGGGCGGCGGTTCCCTCGGGCGCGTCGACCGGGGCGCACGAGGCGGTGGAGCTGCGCGACGGCGATCCCGAACGCTACCTCGGCAAGGGCGTCCAACGGGCGGTCGAGGCGGTGAATGGCGAGATCTTCGATGCGCTCGCCGGGATGGACGTGGAGGATCAGCTTGCCCTCGATCAGGCGATGATCGATCTCGACGGGACCGACAACAAGAGCCGTCTCGGCGCCAACGCCATCCTCGGCGTCAGCCTGGCCGCCGCCAAGGCCGCGGCCGAGGAGGCAAGCCTGCCGCTTTACGCCTATGTCGGCGGCGTGCACGCCCGGACCCTGCCGGTGCCGATGATGAACATCCTCAACGGCGGCGCCCATGCCGACAACCCCATCGACATCCAGGAGTTCATGATCATGCCGGTGGGCGCGCCGACCATGGCGGATGCCATACGCTGGGGGGCGGAGATCTTTCACGGGCTGGCGGCTCGGCTCAAGGCGGCGGGGCAAGCGACGGGGGTCGGCGACGAAGGCGGATTCGCGCCCGGGCTGGCCAGCGCCGATGAGGCGCTGACTTTCATCATGGAGGCGATCGACGCCGCCGGACACGAGGCCGGGGTCGACGTGGTGCTGGCCCTGGACGCGGCGTCTACCGAATTTTACGCGGACGGCACCTATAATCTGGAAGGTGAGGGCAAGAAACTGGATTCCGCCGGCATGGTGGATTACCTCGCGGACCTGGCCGCGCGTTTTCCCATCCATTCGATCGAGGACGGCATGGGGGAAGATGATTGGGACGGTTGGGCGGCACTGACCAAGGAGATCGGCGATCGGGTCCAACTGGTGGGCGACGATCTGTTCGTCACCAATCCCGAACGCTTGCGCCGCGGCATCGACCTCGGCGTGGCCAACGCCATTCTGGTCAAGGTGAACCAGATCGGAACTCTGAGCGAAACCCTGGAAGCCGTTGAAACGGCGCATAAAGCAAGCTACCGGGCGGTGATGTCGCACCGTTCGGGCGAGACCGAGGACGCAACCATCGCCGACCTCGCCGTGGCCACCAATTGCGGGCAGATCAAGACCGGATCGCTCGCCCGGTCCGACCGGCTTGCCAAGTACAATCAACTGATCCGGATCGAGGAAGAGCTGGAGCCCATGGGGCGCTATGCAGGCTTCAATGCCCTTCCCAAGAGGTGACCGGTGCTTCCTCCCGGAGGACGCCGCAGAGGGATAAAGTTTTTGACCGTTTGGTGACAGATGTTCCGCCTGATCGGCAAACTGACCCGCTAGATTCCAGATTCAATTACGTTTTTTTGTTGACGGGGCTGTATGCGCTGTGATTCTCTCCGGTCATGAATCTCGTCGGCGAAATCCGACGCCGCGCGCGTCACATCGTCGGTCCCGTTATGGGAATCACTCTGTTTGCCTATTTCGCCTATCACGCGGTCCAAGGGGACCGTGGCCTGATCGCGTGGTGGAAGCTGGGCCAGCAGGTCGAAACGGCCCAGGCGCGCTTTGATGAAACCCTTGCCAAGCGGCAAGCCTTTGCCCACCGCGTCGGACTGCTTCGGCCCGACGCGCTGGACCGGGATCTTCTGGAAGAGCGCGCGCGCCTGCTGCTGGGCATGGCGCATCCCGATGACGTGGTCATCCTGAGGCCCGCAGGTCTCGCGTCGGCCGCGGTTGCGGAACCGAAATTCCAGGTGGTGCCGGTTCCGCCGTCGCCCGTCCGCGGCCTGGACCGTGGCGCCCTCGACGATCTCATCGGCGACACGCTCGGCCGCTGATTCTCCAAGCCATTGAGGCGGACGCCGGCGATCTCGCCGTCCCTCGATCCTCGTTTTGACAGTGCCGCCGATGGCGCCTGGGCCTTTGGTTTGGGCTTGGCAAGACGCCCGCGTGGCAAAATGTCTGTTTTGCAGGGGAATGGTTTTGATTGTTACCGAGCGGCCCCCAATTCAGGCGTTAAATTACTTTTTTAACGGAAAATAGGTTTATTCTTATTATCCCTTTGAATTCTCAGGAGTTTTTGTTCGTTTCCTGGTAACGAAAAGACGTGTATGTTGCGCCTTCCGGTATTTTAACCAAGTTCGCCGGCAGGCCGCAGGGTTCATCTCAGGCCGCCGGGCGGGCGCCAAGAAATCAGCTACCGGCATCGACAGGGCGCACCCCACGGGTGGAGACGGGAACCGAAACATGGCACGAGCGGCAACGAAAACTCAGAAATCCAAATCCCCTTCCAAGCGGTCCACGGCCGCCAAGGGCGCCGGACGGACGGCGCGAACCGCCAAGGTGAAGACCAAGGCCCGGGTGCGGAAGCCCAAGGAATCCAAACAGGACCTGCTGCATTATTACGAGGAGATGCTGCTGATCCGGCGCTTCGAGGAAAAGGCCGGCCAGCTCTATGGCCAGGGCGAAATCGCCGGTTTCTGTCATCTCTATATCGGCCAGGAAGCGGTGGTGGTTGGCATGCAGGCCAACCTGGAACCCCAGGATTCGGTCGTCACCTCCTATCGCGATCACGGCCATATGCTGGCCTGCGGCATGGACCCCAAGGGCGTCATGGCCGAACTGACCGGGCGCCGGGGCGGCTATTCCCGGGGCAAGGGCGGCTCCATGCACATGTTCTCCAAGGAGAAGAATTTCTACGGCGGCCACGGCATCGTCGGCGCCGGCGTGCCCATCGGCAACGGCCTGGCCTTCGCCCACCGCTACCGCGGCGACAAGGGCGTGGCGCTGACCTACTACGGCGACGGCGCGGCCAACCAGGGCCAGGTGTTCGAGAGCTTCAACATGGCGGCCCTGTGGAAATTGCCGATCATCTTCATCATCGAGAACAACCAGTACGGCATGGGCACCTCGGTCAGCCGCGCATCGGCCAGCCCCGATTTCTACCGCCGCGGCGAGCCCTTCGGCATTCCCGGCCAGAAGGTCGACGGCATGGACGTGTTGGCGGTCAAGGAGGCGGGCGCCGGTGCCGTGGCCCATGCCCGCGCGGGCAAGGGTCCGCAGATCCTGCAGATGGAAACCTACCGCTACCGCGGCCATTCGATGTCCGATCCGGCGCGCTACCGCACCCGGGACGAGGTGCAGAAGGTGCGCGAGGAGCGCGATCCGATCGATCATTTGTCGGATCTTCTGTTCACGCACAAACTGGCGAGTGCCGAAGATCTCAAGGAGATCGACAACCGCGTCAAGGCGCGGGTGACGGAAGCGGCGGATTTCGCCATCAGCGATCCCGAGCCCGACCCGTCCGAGCTCTATACCGACGTCCTGGCGGAGGCCTGAGCGATGACCGTGAATGTGCTGATGCCGGCGCTGTCGCCCACCATGACCGAGGGCAAGATCGCCAAGTGGCTCAAGAAGGAAGGGGACGCGGTGCGCTCCGGCGACCTCTTGGCCGAAATCGAAACCGATAAGGCGACCATGGAGGTCGAGGCGACCGACGAAGGAACGCTGGGCAAGATCCTGGTCGCGGAGGGAACCGACAACGTCGCCGTCAACGCGCCGATCGCGGTCCTTCTCGAGGAGGGCGAGGACGCCGGCGCCGCCGAGGCCGCCGCCAAGGAGGCGCCCAAATCCGAGCCCAAGAAATCCGAAGCCGCGGAGGCCGCACCCGAAGCCGAGGCCGAGGCCCCGGCCGCGGCGGCACCCCGGCCGGCCCCGCCCAAGGCGCCGGCGCCCAGCGATGTCGATCCCGCGTTCTATGAGAACACCACCAACATCACCGTGCGCGAGGCGCTGCGCGATGCCATGGCCGAGGAAATGCGCCGCGACGAAGCCGTCTTCCTGATGGGCGAGGAAGTCGCCGAATATCAGGGCGCCTACAAGGTGAGCCAGGGGTTGCTGGAAGAGTTCGGCGACCGCCGGGTGGTGGACACGCCGATCACCGAACAGGGCTTTACCGGCCTCGGCGTCGGCGCGGCCTTCGGCGGGCTCAAGCCCATCGTCGAATTCATGACCTTCAACTTCTCCATGCAGGCCATGGACCAGCTCATCAATTCGGCGGCCAAGACGCGCTATATGTCCGGCGGCCAGATGGAATGCCACATGGTGTTCCGCGGCCCCAACGGTGCCGCCGCCCGGGTGGCGGCCCAACATTCCCAGTGTTACGCCAGCTGGTATGCCCATATCCCCGGCTTCAAGGTGGTCTCGCCCTATTCGGCGGACGACGCCAAGGGATTGCTCAAGGCCGCGATCCGCGATCCCAATCCCATCATCTTCCTCGAGCATGAAATCCTTTACGGCATGAGCGGTGACGTGCCCACCGACCCGGATTTCGTCGTGCCGCTGGGCAAGGCCCGGGTGGTGCGCGAGGGCAGCGACGTCACCATCACCGCTTTTTCGCGGATGGTGGGCCTCGCCCTCGAA
>JAHEKA010000518.1 GCA_024638585.1 Rhodospirillales bacterium | reverse complement strand
CACCCGGGCCTGCGCGTTTTGCAACGTCAAGACCGGCAAGCCCAATGCGGTCGATCCGCTGGAGCCCCAGCACCTCGCCGCGGCGGTGGCGGAGCTCGGCCTCTCCCACGTGGTGATCACCTCGGTCGATCGCGACGACCTGGACGACGGCGGCGCCGACCAGTTCGTCAAATGTATCGAAGCGATCCGCAAAGACGCGCCCGGCACGACGATCGAGATTCTGACCCCGGATTTCCTGCGCAAGCCGGGCGCCATTGAGACCGTCGCCGCGGCCAAGCCCGACGTGTTCAACCACAATCTGGAAACCGTGCCCAGGCTGTACACGACGATCCGGCCCGGCGCGCGCTATTTCCATTCGCTCAAACTGCTGGATACGGTCAAGGCGTTTGATCCTTCCATGTTCACCAAATCGGGCCTGATGGTGGGCCTCGGCGAAGAGCTCGAGGAGGTCCATCAGGTGATGGACGATCTGCGCGCCGCCAATGTCGATTTCCTGACCATCGGCCAATACCTGCAGCCGACCCCGCGCCACGCGCCGGTGGCGCGCTTCGTGACGCCCGACGAATTCAAGGCGCTGGAGAAGATGGCCTATGGCAAGGGGTTCCTGCTCGTCTCCGCCTCGCCGCTGACCCGGTCTTCGTTCTTCGCCGGCGACGATTTCGAGCGCCTGCGCGCCGCCCGGGAAGCCGGTCACAAAGGCGAATAAACCCCGACCCATGCACGCCCACGCGGAAACCCGCACCGTCCCCTATACGCCGAAGGAGATGTTCGATCTCATCGCCGATGTCGCGCGTTACCCCGAGTTCCTGCCCTGGTGCCTGGCCGCCCGGGTGACACGGCGGGAAGAAGACGCGTTGTGGGCCGACCTGGTGGTCGGCAAGGGCCCGTTCCGCGAGACCTTCACCTCAAAGGTGACGCTCGACGAAGGCGGGGAGGGGGCGCCGCCCCGGATCGAGGTCGAGTACGTCAAGGGGCCCATGCGCCGGATGGACAATCACTGGGTCTTCCGCCCCAAGGAAGGGGGCGGCACCGAGGTCGATTTCGCGGTCGAGTTCGAATTCAAGTCTCGCATGCTGGAACGGGTGATGTCGGGCTTCTTCGACCAGCTGGTGCGCACCATGGTCGGCGCCTTCGAATCCCGCGCCGATGCCCTCTACGGGCCGGGGACCGCGGGCTGATCTCAGTTCTGAAAAAAGCCCTGTTTAAGGCACTCTTTAATTAAAGAGATATTTAAATAAAGCGTTTTTCGAGCGAGTGTGCTGGGCCCCCGCCGATCGCCTGCGCGGGTCGCCGACCCCTCAGTAATTCACCACGGCGCGGATCGATTGGCCGGCATGCATCAGATCGAAGCCCTCATTAATGTCGTCGAGCGCCAGGCTGTGGGTGATCATCGGGTCGATCTCGATCTTGCCGTCCATGTACCAATCGACGATCTTGGGCACGTCGGTCCGCCCCCGGGCGCCGCCGAAGGCGGTGCCGCGCCAGACCCGGCCGGTCACCAGCTGGAACGGGCGGGTGGCGATCTCCTGGCCGGCGCCGGCGACGCCGATGATCACCGATTCGCCCCAGCCCTTGTGACAGCATTCCAGCGCCGTGCGCATGACGTCGACATTGCCGATGCATTCGAATGAGTAATCCGCGCCCCCCTTGGTGAGGTCCACGAGATAGGGGACCAGATCGTCCTCGACCTCGCCCGGGTTGACGAAATGGGTCATGCCGAAGCGCTCGCCCCATTGCTTCTTGTCCGGGTTCATGTCGACGCCGACGATCATCGCCGCGCCCGCCAGCCTGAGACCCTGGATGACGTTGAGGCCGATGCCGCCCAGGCCGAACACCACGCAATGGGCGCCGGCCTCGACCTTGGCGGTGTTGATGACGGCGCCGATCCCGGTGGTGACGCCGCAGCCGACATAGCAGACCTTGTCGAAGGGGGCGTCCTCGCGGATCTTGGCGACGGCGATCTCGGGCAGCACCGTGAAGTTCGAAAAGGTCGACGTCCCCATGTAATGGAAGATCTGGTCGCCGCCGAGCGAGAATCGCGAGGACCCGTCGGGCATCAGACCGGCGCCCTGGGTCTCGCGGATCGCCTGGCACAGGTTGGTCTTGGGGTTGAGGCAGTATTCGCATTCCCGGCATTCGGGCGTGTAGAGCGGGATCACGTGATCGCCGGGCCTGACGCTTTTGACCCCATCGCCGGTGTCCACCACCACGCCCGCGCCCTCGTGCCCCAGGATCGCCGGGAACAGGCCTTCCGGATCGGCGCCGGACAAGGTGAACTCATCGGTGTGACAGATGCCGGTCGCCTTGATCTCGACCAGCACCTCGCCCGCCTTGGGGCCCTCCAGGTCGACCTCGGTGATCTCAAGCGGGCTTCCGGCCTTCACGGCCACGGCTGCGCGTGTCTTCATGGCGTGCTCCCCCTCAGTGCGGGCGCCAGAATACCGCAAACCGCACGGCCCTTGTAGGGGGCCGGGAACACGGCAGCGGCGGGCGCGGGAAGGGTGGGGCGCGGGCCTATCCCCAGGCCAGCTTGGCGACGGTCAAGGCGCCCAACGC
>JAHEKA010000052.1 GCA_024638585.1 Rhodospirillales bacterium | reverse complement strand
GCACGAAGCCCAGAAACTCAAGGCGATCGGCCAGCTCACCGGCGGGATATCCCATGACTTCAACAATATTCTCGCGATCATCATGGGAAATGCGCAGCTCATCCGGGAGAAAGGGGCCGGTAGCCACGACAAGCAAATTAACGCGATCGATCGGGCCCCGGCCAGGGGTTCCGAACTGACTCAGCGCCTCCTTGCCTATTCCCGCCGTCAGCCCCTCGCCCCGCGGACAGTGGAGCTGCGTCGCCTGATTTCCGAGGCCGAGGACTTGTTGCGCCAATCTCTGGGCCAATCGATCGATATCCGAACCACCTGGGATCCCGATCTCTGGTCGGTGCGGGCGGATCCCGGCCAGATCGAGAACGCATTGCTGAACCTTGCCCTCAACGCAAAGCACGCCATGGGCGAGGAAGGTACGTTCTCGATCTCGTGCTCCAATGCCCATATCGAGGACTCCCACCCCGGCGATGATTCCGATTTCGTCCCCGGTGATTACGTGCTCATCAAAGTGTCCGATACCGGCGCCGGGATGCCGGATGATGTCGTCCAGCAAGCCTTCGAGCCGTTCTTCACCACGAAGGATTTCGGGTTCGGCAGCGGCCTGGGTCTTTCAATGGTCTACGGATTCGCCAAGCAATCGGGCGGTCAGGTCAAACTGGAGAGCCGCGAGGGCGAAGGAACCACGGTCACGCTTTATCTTCCTAGAACGGACCAACCGACGGCGGAAAAAGCGCCGCAGCCGGCAGAATCGGCACCGAGGGGCCGGGGCCAGAAGATTTTGGTGCTGGAAGACGAAGAGCCGGTGCTCGACATGGTCCAAAACATGCTCTTGGGATTGGGATACGATGTCAGCGGCGTCTCCAATGTCGACGCGGCACAACAGATCCTGGAGAGCGGAGAGGTCGACCTGGTCCTGTCCGACGTCGTGTTGGGAGGCGATCTGAGCGGCCCGGAATTCGTGGTTCAGGCCCGCAAAAGGCATCCCGGGCTAAAGGTGGTGTTCATGTCGGGTTATGTCGCCGACCACGCGAACACCGGTTTAGACCCTTGCGACGGAGAGGTTCTGATCAACAAGCCGTTCCATCGCCGCGATCTCGCAGCGACGGTTCATCAGGCGCTAAATTGAGCCCTCAAGGCGGGGGCAGCAAAACCGAATGCTCCGCTGCCCCGTATCACCGGCCGGCCTGGTTCAGGCGGCCGCTGGCCCGCCTAAGGTGAGCCTCTCATCGCGCGGCGGTTCCTTGCCAACCAGGCCGTAAAGCTCTTTCCGGCACTGCTCCAACCGGTTGACGGTCTGCCCGTCCTGGCCGTCGAAGACCTCGATACAACTCAACTTGATTTCCACAAGGTCGATCAGTGTCTCGACCGATTTTTTCGTTAGTGACATTAGATTCCCCCTTACCCCAAGGCGCGGATTATTGTCGCGAACAATGGTTGGCGAACCGCGGTTAATGGCGGGTAAACGAAGGACAAAGATTAGCCCTTGACAGAGCCAGAATTTATGGGTCAGGCCGGATCAGGCGCCTAGCCACGCCGAGGGGCCCATGCCCCCTTGATCGGGGTGTCCCGGGCCGGAAGGGGGAAGATCGCAGGCTCACGGCAGGCCTCCGCCGCGGCATCCGGGGCGAGCGCGCCGTCCCAGAATTCCGCCGTGAAGCGGCAACCGTTGACCCCGTCCGAGGCCGGCGAAGCCAGCCACACCGCCATCGGGCGGATCACCGCGGGGTCGAGCCCCCGGCCGGTGATCTCTCCCGTGCCGAACTTGGTATCGACCGCGCCCCCTGGGCTGAGCGAATTGACGGTCACGCCGGAGCCGTGAAAGGCCTCGGCCCAGGCGATGGTGGCGGCATCCAACGCCGCCTTGGAGGGCCCGTAGGGCGTGATCGCCGAGCGGTGCATGGAATCTGTGCGTTTGGAGATGTTGATGATCCGGCCCCAGCCCGCCTCCACCATGGGGCCGGCCGCGGCATGGGTCATCAGAAAGGGGCCCAGGAGGTTGGTGTCGATCATCTCCCGGAATCCGGCGGGATCGGCCTCGAAGATCGCCATCTTGGCGTCTCCATGATGGGCATAGCGCCCGGCCTTGGCGGCATTGTTAACCAGGACATCAAGCCCGCCGAAGGCATCGAGGGTCTCCGCCATCACCCGCTGGCAGTCGAATTCGTCGGCCACCTCGGCAAGGCAACCGAGGCCGGTACCCCCGGCCTGATGGATCGCCGCCAGGGTTTCGTGAAGCTCGGCCTCGATCTCTTCGGCGCTCTCATCGGAGCCCGGGGCGGCGGTGACCGTGACGCCGGCAGCGCCCGCCTCGGCGAAAGCGACCGCCATTTCGCGGCCCAGGCCCCGCCCTCCCCCGGTGATCACCGCGACCTTTCCTTCAAGCACTTTCTCTGGCATGGGCCGGTTCCTTCCCGCGCTGTCGTATCATGATCGTATCATGGCCTTCCCTGGCCGGACGCCGGCTTCAAGACCTCCAGGGCCTCGGACATCGCGGCCTGGCGCTTGCGGCCCCAGGCCCATGCCAGGACGCACAGCGCCGCACTGACGGCCATGGGCCAATGCCAGCCGAACACCTCGGACAAGGCACCGATGATCAATGCCCCGATGGCGGGGGCCGCGCGGAAGATCACGCCGTACATGCTGATCACCCTGCCGCGCAGCTCGCCGTCGACGGCATTCTGGACCAAAGATTGGCAGGAGATTCCGGTCACCGTCATGGCGAAACTGGAGGCCGACAATATTGCCACGGCAATCCAGAAAACCGGGACGAAGCTGAACACGATCAGCCCGATGGCGGCGAACAGGGTGTTGAGCACGGCAAGGCGCGTCAATCCCCCGACATGGCCCCTTTGGGCGATGGAAAATGCGGCGATCATGGAGCCCCCGCCCATGGCGGAGGTCAGCCAGGCCAGACCGGTCGGCCCGGCATCGAAAACCGCGCCGGAGAACCCCGGCAACAGGTCTCCCACCGGGCGCACCAGCATAGCGTTGAGGAACAGCAGGAACATCAATGGTCCGATCCCCCGATGGCCCAATACGTAGTGGTAGCCCTCGCTCAGCTGGGCAAAGAGGGATTGGCGTTTCTTCGCAAAGGAATCGGCGAACGGCACCTTGAGACGCAGCAGCACCAGAAGGAAAAGCACGAAACTTCCGGTATTGAACAGAAAGGCATGGGCGACCGACCAGCGGGCAATGATCACCCCGGCGAATGCCGGTCCCACGAACCGGGCGATATTGAACAACACAGAATTGAGCGCCACCGCGGAGGCCAGGTTTTCCTGGGGGACCAGGCTTGGGACCAATGCCTGGCGCGCGGGGTGACTCCAGGCATTGAGGCAGCCCCGGGCGCCGGTCAGCAACACCAGCCACCAGATGTCGATCAAGCCGCCGAAAGTCAGCGCCGTCAATGCCGCCGCCTGCCCCATCAGGATGGCCTGGGTGACAAGGGAGATCTTGAGCCGGTCGGCCTTGTCGGCGAAGGCACCGCCCAGCGGCGCGAACAGAATCGATGGGGCCAGCTCCGCGATGGCCAGAATGCCCAGCCAGGTCCCCGATTCGGTCAATTCCCACGCCAGCCAGCCGACCGCGACCCGTTGAACCCAGTTGCCCATCAGGGACACCAGGTCGCCGATGGCGAAGCGCCGGAAATCGACATGGCTGAGCGCACGAGCGATCCCGCCGGATTTCAATCGCTCAAACATGCCAACGCCTCAAGGGGCGTGACCGGACCATGTCCGGCGAACGCTGGCGCACCAAGTTTTCATTTCCTTAACCAAGTGGGTGGTAGGTAGGCCCACGGAGCACACCCCGGAAAACCGGAAACCGGCCACCGGGGTGATCGAAAGAGGAAGTATACATGACTTTCGGCGTTTTCATGGCTTCAGCCGCCGCCCTGATCGTCCTGGTTGGCCTGACCGGCCGGCTGGTGGTCTGGGTGATCGAACGCCTGCCGGAATAGGCTCCGCCAGGCCCGCCCCGCGCGCCGAACCTTCTCTTACCGCGACATCAACGCCTTGCACGCCGCGACTTGGCCGGGCAGGCAGCCGCGTTCGCCAAACAACGCATCGGGATCGGCGGCAGCCAGGCGCACCGCCATGGCACGCGAAATGGGTTCGGGATCGAGGCCGTCCGGAGGATCCGCT
Source organism: Rhodospirillales bacterium (assembly GCA_024638585.1). GTDB lineage: Bacteria > Pseudomonadota > Alphaproteobacteria > SMXQ01 > SMXQ01 > SMXQ01. The sequence goes on along the minus strand of JAHEKA010000052.1, from coordinate 5,907 downwards.
GTGACATGGGCCACCGCCGTGTCGTTGGAGGTAACGTCGCCGGTCCTCCAGCTGAAAACGAAGCGCGCGGGATAGAGTTGGGCCCGCAGGTACGGCTTGTGGTCCGAGGGTTCCAACCGGTCAAGGGCCGCGAACCGGGCCGCCCGCTCGGCCCAGATCGTGAAAGGCCGGCCGCTCAGATAGGTGCGCACCTCGGCGAGCGTCGGCCGCGGCAACGCCACCCGTTCCCGTTCACAGAGGATCACGGCACGCTCAAGGTAGTCCAGCCGGTCGAGCGGCGGAAAGCGCCCCTTGGTGAACCCGCGATCCGCCCAGAAGAGGGACAGCTTGGGCGCAAGCTCGGGCGCCACGCGCGCGGCTTCGTCGCGGCACTCCGCGATCATCGCCTCGGATAGGCCATCTTCGCTCACCAGCGCGACGTCGATGTCGCTGTAGCGCCGATTGAACCCGCCATGGGCAAGGCTGCCGATCAGGTAAGCGCCGAGCAGCGCATCGCCCAGCCGATTCTGCCAAAACAGGGCGAGCGCCGCGGCAAGGTCGCGGGCTGCGGCCTCGACCTCCCTATCGGCGGTGGAAGCTGGCGGTTGGGGATCATTCATCATCGATTGATGATAGCGGAAACCCGCGGCACCGCCCATCGGATACGGCAAGCGGGCAGCCCCAAATGGGGCCGCCCGCCGGTTTCCGGTCCGCGCCGCGCGGGGCTTACTTCACGCCCGCGCTCCAGCGGATTTGCTGCAGGTTCGATTTGCGGCCGTGGATCGGCAGCACCGTATCCACCCGCTTGTCGATCCCCAACCGCACCAGGGTCCGCCACAGGTGCGCGCGGGTCGGATTGACCCTGTTCTTGGGCACCGGCTTCTTGGCGAATTGCCGGCCGCTATAGGCGTCGGCCACCAGCATGATGCGTTCCTTGGGCAACACGGCAATCAGGTTGCTTTCGCTATGGGGATTGCCGATCAGCGCATAAAGCTCGATGCGCCGCGTGCCGTCGCTGATCACGTGCTTGCGCCCCACGCCTAAGAAGGTGGCCATGCGGCCCTCGCGGGCCATCCGATCCGGACGGATGGTGCGCGGCGCGGCATAGGCCTTCACAAAGAACGGCTTGTTGGTACGGTGGGTCACGATGGTGGCCCCCTCCGCCGCGAAGGCCCGCAGGCCGCCGGAATGGTCGAAATGGTGATGGGAATTGATGACCGTGCGGATCGGCTTGCCGGGAATCGTCTTCTTCACCGCGGCAATCACCGCCTCGCCCCGGGCCGCGTTCAACGGCGCCTCATAGACGATCACGTGATCCGCCATTTCGATGGCGACCGAATGATGCGAACCGCCGGTCAGGTACCAAATGCCGTCCGCCACCTTGTCGGCCTTGACCCGCTGACGACGCGGCTTCAGCCCCTTGGGCGGCTTGATGTCGGCAGGCAGATTGAACTTCACGTCGCTATACCGCACATCCAGCACCGGGTAAGGGCCGTAGGACAGCGTCATGCGCATGGGAAACGTGATGCCGTCCACCGTCTTGTAATCGGAATAGGTGGTGACGGCCCGCATGTCGCCCAACACCTCGTTGGCGAGCCGCGCGGTCACCTTGCGCAGCAGGCCGTCGGGGCCGAAATGGGCGCGCGCCTTGAACGCGCCTGCCTTGGCGAAATTCACATGGTAGAAATTTTGACCCTTGGACCGGTGGACCGTGACCCGCGCGCCGGCAGCCTGGGCCGCCTTGATCACCCCGTGGGGCGAGGTCCAGAGCGCGTGGATGGCCGGCGCCTTGCTGCGCGAGGCCTGCGTGCGCCCGCGCCGGTTAATGCCCCAACCGACATCGCCGCTGATCCGCGCGCGCCGCTTCAGCTCACCGCGGATGGGCTGGAAGCCGGCGCCCCGGGGCGGGTTGAGGAACTGGGTCAGGGTCAGATCGATGACGGCCGAGGCGGTCTCATAATTGGCGGTGAAACCGTAAGCCTTGAGATTGAACTTAGGCCAGGGCTCGTTGGCGAGCGAGCTGCCGCCGAGATGGTAGTAGAACCCAGATCCCTTGATATGCACGGTTTTCACCTTGTCGGCCCCCATGGCCTTGGCAAGGCGATCGAGCGACTGGGCCGCGACCGGCCCCGAGACGCCCAAGACAAACGCGGTGATGACGCCAAGCGTGCCGAGCTTTCGCATGTTCACCTCCCACACGAAACAAGGGCTCGCCCCCCGGTCAAGCCCATGTGTTGTCCCACTCCCGCGTGCAGTATGGCAACAGTTCGAAAGCGCCCGCAACGGCAAACGTTGCTGCAATAGTCACATTTTGGTGTTTGTGGGTCAGACCCCCCAGCCGTGGCCACAGGCGCGGCACCTACGTCGATCGCGATACAGCGCATATCCCAGAGCGAAAGAGAATGCCAACAATGCCATAAGCATCCCAGGGACGACGCGCCAACTGAACTGACGGGCGACATCCGTCGAACCGCATCTCTCGCATTCCTCCCGGAAACCGCGCGCATCCGACCGGCAGGCTTCAACGAATGCTTCAGCCTCCTGCGCCCGGGAGGCCAGCACCATGATCCGCACGCCACCGAACGTGAAGCGATGGGACCACAGCGTCTGATAAATCTGTTCATTGAAGAGGAAGGCGGGAATACCTGCCGCATTCAAACGTCCGGACAGGATGTGGGCCTCGGTAATGTCCAGGCAGTTTGCGACGCAGACCAAGCCACCAACGGCTTGGCCTGCCATCGCTTAAATCTCTGCTACTCCACCAAGGCGGGGACCTGCGGGTCCTTTTTGGTGATGCGCTTGCGCCCCTTGGGCGGCTTGGGCGGCAGTTCCTTGATGGTGAAGTCCAGCTTGCCGTCCTTGATGCCGACCACCACGACGCCGCCCTTGGCGAGCTTACCGAACAGCAACTCGTCCGCCAGCGGGCGCTTGATGTTCTCCTGGATGACCCGGGCCAACGGCCGGGCGCCGAAGGCCTGATCGTACCCCTTTTCGGCGAGCCAGGTCTTGGCTTCGTCGGTCAGCTCGATCTGGACGTTGCGGTCGGCCAGCTGTTCTTCCAGTTCGATCACGAACTTGTCGACCACCATGGCGACGATCTCGGGGCCGAGGCCGGAGAAGGCGATGACCGAATCGAGCCGGTTGCGGAATTCCGGCGTGAACATCCGCTTGATGGCCTCTTCGTCGTCGCCGATGCGCTCGGTCCGCTCGAAGCCGATGGCCGGCTTGGCCAGATCGGCGGCGCCCGCATTGGTGGTCATGATCAGCACGACGTTGCGGAAATCCACCGACTTGCCGTTGTGATCCGTCAGCTTGCCGTGATCCATGATCTGCAGCAGGATGTTGAACAGGTCCGGATGGGCCTTTTCGATCTCATCCAGCAACAGCACCGCGTGGGGATGCTGATCGATCGCGTCGGTCAGCAGACCGCCCTGATCGAACCCGACATAACCCGGAGGCGCGCCGATCAGGCGTGAAACCGTGTGCCGCTCCATATATTCCGACATATCGAAGCGGATCAGCTCGACCCCCATGATGCGGGCAAGCTGGCGCGCCACTTCGGTCTTGCCGACGCCGGTGGGGCCGGAGAACAGGTAGTTGCCGATGGGCTTCTCCGGCTCCCGCAGGCCTGCGCGCGACAGCTTGATGGCGCTGGCCAAGGTTTCGATCGCATGGTCCTGGCCGAACACCACGCCCTTAAGGTCGCGATCGAGGTTCTTGAGGTTCTCCTTGTCGGAGGAGGTGACGGTTTTCGGCGGAATGCGCGCGATCTTGGCGACGATGGCTTCGACATCCTTGACCGAGATCACCTTGCGCCGCTTGTTTTCCGGCACCAGCATCTGCGCCGCACCCACCTCGTCGATCACGTCGATCGCCTTGTCGGGAAGCTTGCGGTCGTGAATATAGCGGGCCGCCAACTCCACCGCGGTCTTCAGGGCATCCAGGGTGTAGCGCACCCGGTGATGCTCCTCATAATAGGGCTTGAGACCCTTGAGGATCTTGACGGTGTCGGCGATCGACGGCTCGTTGATATCGATCTTCTGGAAGCGGCGCACAAGGGCGCGGTCCTTTTCGAAGTAGTTGCGGTACTCCTTGTAGGTGGTCGAACCGATGCACCGCAGCGAGCCCGATTGAAGCGCCGGCTTCAACAGGTTGGACGCGTCCATTGACCCGCCGGAGGTGGCCCCCGCGCCGATCACCGTGTGGATCTCGTCGATAAACAGGATGGCTCCTTCGTGCTTGTCCAACTCTTCCAGGACCGCCTTGATGCGTTCCTCGAAATCGCCGCGGTAGCGGGTGCCGGCCAGCAAGGAGCCCATATCAAGGGCATAGATGGTCGCGTTCTTCAGAACCTCGGGCACCTCGCCATTGACGATCCGCCGGGCCAGACCTTCGGCGATGGCGGTCTTGCCCACCCCGGGATCGCCCACGTAGAGCGGGTTGTTCTTGGTGCGCCGGCACAGGATCTGAATGGTGCGCTCGACCTCATGGGTGCGGCCGATGAGCGGGTCGATCTTTCCCTCTGCCGCCTTCTTGTTGAGGTCGACGCAGAAGGATTCCAACGCCTCGTTCTTCTTCTCGCTCTTGGAGGAAGACGAGGACGAAGAGGAGCGCCGCTCCTCTCGCTGGGCGCCGCGCACATGGCGGTCTTCGGACCGGCCCACCTTGGCGATGCCGTGAGAGATGTAGTTGACCGCATCAAGCCGTGTCATCTCCTGTTCCTGCAGGAAATAGACGGCGTGGGATTCACGCTCGGAGAACAGCGCGACCAGGACATTGGCCCCGGTCACTTCTTCCCGGCCGGACGATTGAACATGGATGGCGGCGCGCTGCAACACGCGCTGGAATCCGGCGGTCGGCTTGGCCTCCTCCGCCCGCTCCAGCACCAGGCTCTGCAGCTCATTGTCAAGATAGGTCGTCAGGTCTTCACGCAAGCGGTCGAGTTCCACCCCGCAGGCGCGCATCACCGCCACTGCGTCCTTGTCGTCGATCAAGGCCAGCAGCAGATGCTCCAGCGTGGCGAATTCGTGGCGGCGCTCATTGGCGAGGGAAAGCGCCTGGTGAAGGGTCTGTTCCAAATTGCGCGACAGCATGGCTAATCCTTCTCAAGAGTACATTGAAGAGGATGCTGATGCTTGCGTGCGAAATCAACCACCTGTGTCACTTTCGTTTCCGCAACTTCGTAAGGATACACGCCGCAAACGCCAACCCCCCGCTGGTGGACATTCAGCATGATCTCAGTCGCGTCCTCCTGTGACTTATTAAAAAATCGCACCAAAACATGAACGACGAACTCCATCGGTGTGTAGTCGTCATTCAGCATCAACACCTTGTACATAGAGGGTTTCTTGGTTTTCGGCTTGGATTCGGTGATTACCCTCGTGGAGGATCCACCGCCATTGCCACTGTCCGCGTCGTCCTCCTCGCCCCCGGTCACGCGTAGGTTCAACGTTACGGGAAGGCGCGCGAATTTCTCTACCAAGACCTCGTCACTCACGATCATAAGGATCCGTTGAGTACGTGCCGAACCAACTCCAGCAGAAGTATCATATGGTGTTTGCAATCCCCTTGTCATCCCGTTCGCAACGCAAAAAAAATGAAATAAAGGTTGACGCGGATCAGAACAGTTTCAGGTTGTCGGCGAATCCGTTGCCTCTCACCACCAACTCGTACCGGTCCACATGGCGTTGTTCATCCCAATCCGGCCGCCAGGTTTCACGCGGGCGGTTGAAGGGAACGCCGGTGCCGTCGAGCGCGGATAGCACACGGGCGAGCCGGACCCGGTCGAAACGCTTGGACGGATAGGACCAGGCGTTGAACCGGAAACGGCCGCCCTCGCAGGACGCCGCCGCCCAGAAAAAGCCCCAGGAACGGACCCGCGTGCCTTGGGGGACCGGCGCATAGAAGCCGCTTTGGCGAAGGGCGCCG
>JAHEKA010000517.1 GCA_024638585.1 Rhodospirillales bacterium | reverse complement strand
CTGGGCCTGGACGCGGAGGGAAATTTCCTAGGTTTACGGGTGGCCGGAACCTCCAACATGGGCGCGCGGCATACGGGCAGCGGGCCGTACTCGGTGATGCGCAACCTCGCGCGCATGTTGCCCGGCACCTACGCCATCCCCGCCTGCCGGCTGGAGCTGAAGGGCGTGTTCACCAACACCGTGCCCTTGAGCTCCTATCGCGGGGTCGGGCGGATGGAGGCGATCTACCTCATCGAACGCCTGGTCGACCGGGCGGCGCAGGAGACAGGGCGGGACCGGGTTCAACTCAGGCGCCGGAATCTGATTGCCTCCGCCGATCTGCCCTGCGCCACGGCGATGGGATCCAATTACGATTCGGGCGATTACGCCGCCAATATGGACCTTGCCATGGGTGCTGCGGACTGGGCGGGATTCGAGGCGCGCCGGGCGGACGCAAAGGCGCGCGGCAGGCGGCGTGGCATCGGCATGTGCAATTACATCGAAGGGGCCGGCGGCGGTGCCGGGGAGTATGCGGCCATCGGTTTCGACCGCGCGTCGGGCCGCCTGCGGATCGGGGCCGGTTGTGTCGCCCAGGGCCAGGGGCATCAGACGTCGCTGGCCCAGATCGCCGCCCGACGACTGGGCCTTCCGTTCGAAGAGATCGCGGTGCTGGCCTCCGACACGGACCTGATCAAGTCCGGTGTCGGGACCAATGCGTCGCGTTCCATGGTGCGGGCGGGCACGGCCCTGGCCGAGGCCAGCGATCAGTTGATCGAAGCGGCCAAGGATGTTGCGGCGGGACTGCTGCAAGCCGAGCCCGCCGATCTTGCTTATGAGAACGGGGAGTATGCGGGTTCTGACGGCCGCGCGGTCGGCCTGTTGGACGCCGTCCGGGAAATGGCCGGGGCGGACGCCGCCGACGCGCCGCTTGTCGAGATCCATTCCGAGGCCGAAGAAGTCACCTATCCAAACGGCTGTCATGTCTGCGAGGTGGAGATCGATCCCGAGACCGGCGCGCTTGATTTCGTCGCGTTCAACATCGTCGATGACGTCGGCCGCGCCATCAATCCGGTGATCGTTCACGGGCAGTCCCAGGGGGGCGTCGCCCAGGGCATCGGCCAGGCGGTGATGGAACGGGCCGTGTTTTCCCCTGAGGATGGACAGCTCTTGAGCGGCTCCTTCATGGATTACGCCTTGCCCAAGGCGAAGGCGATTCCGGCGCTTCACCCCATCGACAATGATTTCCCGAGCCCCACGAATCCGCTCGGCGTCAAGGGCGCGGGCGAAGGCGGCGCCACCGGCGCGCCGGCGGCGGTGATGAGCGCTGTGCTGGATGCGCTGGGTCCGCTCGGCATCGATCACATCGACATGCCGGTGACGCCAGATCGCCTGTGGCGCGCCATCCGGGAGGCCGGCGGCGGCTGATGGGAATCCCTTACCCCGGCGCGTCGCCCTTGCTATCATTCCGGAAATGCTTCGGAACATCCGAACGCAAGAGGGAGGCGCCAAATGGCCCATGAACCGATCATTCCCCGGGCGCGGCTCGGGTTTATCATCCCTTCTTCAAACCGAAATTCGGAGCCCGATATCCAGCACTTCGCGCCCGATGGCGTGGTGCCGCATTTCATGCGCCTGCGCATGACCGGGCCCCACAGCGTGGCGCTCGACGATTTGATGCCCCGGATCGCCGATGCGGCTTCGATCCTTGCCGACACCAAATGCGACGTGATCACCCTGCACTGCACGGGCACCTCCATGTCGGGCGGCTTCGGCGCGGAGCGCACGGTGATGAAAACCATCACCGACGCGACCGGGCGCCCGGGCCTCGCCACGGCGACCTGCCTAATGGCGGCGCTCGCGACGCTCAACGCGCGGAAGCTGGTGTTCATCTCCGAATCGCCCGAAGAAGGCCATGGGAAAAAGCGGCGCTTCCTTCAGGACGCGGGCTACGACATCGTCGGCGACCGGCCCGCTTCCCTTGCCGGCAGCGATGAAGCCTGCATCACGCCGCCCGCCTTCTGGGCCGACATGGCGCGGGACACCATGGTACCGGAGGCGGACGCGATCTTCATCAGCTGCGCCAATATCCTGGCGACCCATGTGATCGAGGAATTGGAGGCCGAACTCGGCGTGCCGGTCGTGACCTCCAACCAGGTGGTGTTGTGGCACGCGCTGCGCACCGCGGGCTATGCCGACCGGGTGCCCGGCCTGGGACGTCTCGGCACCTTGGCGGAAGCACCGGCGCAGGCCGCGCAGTAGAAGCCGCATCCGTCCCCGTCTCCTGAACCTACCGGAAGGAAAGGACCGACCATGCCCTGGGATCAGCACAAGAATTCCGAATCCGCCGACATTCGTGCCCGGCTCGATCACCCGGTGATCGACGGCGACGGCCACGTGGTGGAATACCAGCCGATGGTCTACGAGTACGTGGAAAAGGTCGCGGGCCGCGAGGTTGCGGACAGGATGCGCAACAAGCTCGAAGGCGGGGAAGGGGGCTCCGACGCCGGGCGCGCCGGTTGGTACGCCTGCACCCCGGAGGAACGCGACGACATGCGGGTCTGGTGGCCGTGGCGATGATGC
>JAHEKA010000051.1 GCA_024638585.1 Rhodospirillales bacterium | reverse complement strand
TCGTGCAAGCCACCGCCGCACAAGATCGAGCGCTTCAAAACTTCCCAGGGCGCCGGCGGGGAAAAGCGCCGATTCATCGCCCCGCTTCCAGTCGGCATTGCGATCCCAAAATGCCACCCTGTCGCTATCTGTGCCGTCATCGCCGCGCACGCGGAAATGCGGCACGATGACTTGGCTGGCGTCCTCCTTGCCAACCTCGCGCGCGGCCCGGGCCATGCGTCGAAAATAGCGGCCCGCCTTGCGGGTGCTGCCGTGGATTACAATGACAAGTCGCGTGATCTCCGGCTTCGTGCGGTGAAGCGGCCATAAAGCATAGACCGGCATGACCAGCCCGGGCCTGACGGGAATTTCGCCCGGGCACCCATCGCCGCGGCGGCAGGGCTCCGCGGCATATGAGGCGCCACAAGCGAGGCTCAGGGTCCCCACCGCACAGAGGGTGATGGCGATAGCGCGCATCAAGCGGCCGGCAACGCCGCAACGACGCGTTCGAGAGTGAGATCGGAAAGATTGCCCTCCTGGATCACCGTGACAGTGTCCGGCGAACGGCCGGGCGGCGGGACAACGGCGCCGGGCCCCTCATAGGGGCCCCGGGGCCGGTTGCGGACCGGTGAGGAGGCGGCGGAAAACAGCGAGATGCAGGGGCAGCCCATCGCGGCAATCAGGTGCATGGGGCCGGTATCGTTACCCACCGCAAGGGCGGCAACGCGTGCCAGCGCCATGGTGTCGAGGATCGGTGAGTCCCCGCACAGATTGACCGCCGCCGGGCTCCCCGCTGCCGTCTCGGCACAGGCGTCGGCCTCGATCGCGGTGCCGACCACCACGGGGGTCACCCCCTTCTCCGCCAAGGCAGCGGCAAGCGCGCCATAGCGGGCGGCGGGCCAGCGCTTTTCCGGGTGCCCCGCCGATCCGCCCGGAACCAACAGCGCGAACCGCTTGTCCGCGCCGGCAAAGCCGTGGCGCGATATGTCGGCGGGGACCCAGGAGAGATCGAGCGTCGGGTAATCCGCCAACCCGATCCCGGCGATGGCAAGCTGATCGGCCTGGCGTTCCAATGTGTGCTTGGCGGTACGGTCGGGGGCGTCGTGGCGGTGCGAACACCCCCGCGCGATGCCCGACCATTCGGGCCGGCGCGCCGCGAACGGCGGGCCCATCAGGCGGAGATAATGTCCGCTCCGGTCACTTGTCTGGAGATCGTAGACCCGGGCGAAACCTGCGCCGTTGAGCCTGCGGGCAAGCCGCAGCCAGCCACCGGGCTGAGTGGCCTTGGGCCGGTCGTCACACCAGATGTCGTCGAACAGGCCGGTGGCACGAGCAAGCGGAGCAAGGGAGGGGATGGTCAGCAACGTGAGAGCGGCATCCCGATGGTGGGCACGGATCGCTGTCATGGCGCGGTGGCTCAGGATGAAATCCCCAAGCGCCCCCAGTTTGATCACCAGGATCGGACCCATCGCCTTAAGCGGCCGCGCCTTCCCCCGCTCCCGCGCCGAACAGCACCTCCTCGTAGACCGCTTGGGTCTCGGCCCACATCCGTGCGTTGGTAAAATCGCTGCGGATGACGCGCATAGCCTCTTCGGCCAGGCGGTGGCGGGCACCGGAGTTGAGCGACAGCGCCGCATGCAGGGCCTGGGCAAGGGACTCCGCATTCCCCGGCGTGAACAGCCAGCCGGTCTCTCCCTGAGCGACGATCTCCTTGCAGCCGCCATGGTCGGGCCCCACCACCGGGCGGCCCATGGCCAGCGCCTCGGCAATGGTGCGGCCGAAGGCCTCGGGGCGGATCGATGCCGAAACCACCACGTCGGACAGCATGTAGGCGGCCGGCAGGTCACGGGTGAAATCGACGAACCGCACGAGCCCCAAGACATCGTGCTGCCGCGCCTGCTTTTCGATCCGCGACAGGTAATCGGCGCTGGAGGTATCGGCCCCCACCATGACGCATAGCACGTCATCCCGCCCGAGCCGCGATAGCGCCTCGACCAGGACCATATGTCCCTTCCAACGGGAGAACCGCCCCGGCATCAGGATCACCTGGCGATCGTCCGGCAGCTTCCACCCGTTGGCGAGTTGGATCATCCGCTCCTGCGTGACCTTGGACGGGGCGAACACTTCGGTGTCGACACCCCGGTGGATAATGCGCAGCCGCGCCGGATCCATGTCGTAAGTCGCCTTGATATGGTCGGCAATGAACTCGGAAATGGCAATCACCCGTTCGCCCCGGGTCATGACCGCGTTATAGCGCCGCTTGAAGGTGCCGTTAGTGGCGTAGGTGCCGTGGATGGTGGTGACAAAATGGGAGCCGGTGCGCCGCGCAGCGGCTTCCGCGCTCCACGCCGGGGCGCGGGAACGTGCGTGGAGGATATCGACCCCGTATTTTTCCACCAAGCTCACCAGACGGCCGACATTGGCGCGCATCACGAAGGGGTTCTTGGATTGCAGAGGCAGGATCTCATGGGGGATGTCGTGGCGCTTCAACGCCCCCACCATGGCCCCGCCGGCGGATGCCACAACCGAACCCCATCCCGCCTTCTTCAAGGCGATGGCGATATCGACGGTGCCGCGCTCTACGCCGCCGCCGTCGAGCTCAGGCAGGACCTGAAGAACCGTCGGTGCGCGGCCTTCCGGCGCGTGGGCTTCGATGCTAGGTTCCGCGCCGACGGCGTTGGGGCCAAGATAGGACTGGGTCATGGAACGGATATTCCCGTGGCCTGGGACAGAGGGGGGCGAGCCATGAACGAGATATTATCACGGGCCGACGGGCCGTCCATCGCCTATGCGCGCCGCCCAGGCAAAAGCGGCGCCCAGGGGACGGCAGGGTTTCCCGGCATCGTCTTCATGGGCGGCTTCATGTCTGACATGACCGGCGTCAAGGCCGCGTGGCTGGAAACCTACGCGGGTCAACGGGGATGCCCCTATCTGCGTTTCGATTATTCCGGCCATGGCGCCTCGGAAGGGCGCTTCGAAGACGGCACCATTTCCGCGTGGCTCAATGATACCCTCGATGTGCTGGACCGATTGACCGACGGGCCGCAGATCCTGGTTGGGTCGTCCATGGGCGGTTGGCTCGCTCTGCGCGCGGCCCAGGCCCGGCCCGAGCGCGTGGCCGGTATCGTCGGCATCGCCGCGGCGCCGGACTTCACCGAGGAACTGGTGGCGAGCGAGCTGACCCCGGAGCAGCGCGAGACGCTCAAGCGCGAGGGCGTGGTCTATATCGATACCCCCTATGGCGACAAACCCTATGCCTTCACCCAGGCACTGATCGACGACGGGCGCCGGCACCTCTTGCTGGACGCGCCGATCGCCGTCACCTGCCCGGTGCGCCTGGTGCAGGGATATGACGACAACGACGTCCCGTGGGAAATGGCGATGGCCATCATGGCGCGGATCGGTCACGACGATTGCGCCGTGACCCTGATCAAGGATGGCGACCACCGGCTCTCCCGGCCAGGCGATCTCGCCAAGATCGGCGCCGCCGTGGGGGATATACTGGATCCTCCGCCGGCCCTGCCGACCAAGGGCGGCGCGGCCTAGCTCTTTTCCGCCTGATCCGCCGGCGCCGGGGCGGGCGCCGCTACCGGTTCATCGGGCAGATCGAGATAGCGCTTGGCGAACGCCTCCCAGTCGCCGTCCGGCCCATCGCAGACAACGGTGGGATCGGCGGCCAGGCGAAGCGATATGCCGCCGTGGTTCCACAGCTCGCGCCAGCCCGGTTCACTTCCGAACGCCTTTTCAAGGACGCGGATCCGCAGTTTCTTCAGCACCCATTTCGGCAGGATCAGCACACCCGCCAGCACCAGCACCAGCAGCAGCGTGAGCCCGGCCTCGATGCTCGATGTGATCATGGTGTAAATCACGCAGAAGGCGATCAACGCGATCGGCCCCCAATTTTCATAGGCGTTGTAGACCGGCGAGCCCGCCCGGTTAAGGATGGCGATCTTGGTGCCGAAATGGATGCGGCCCAGCAGGTAGGACCGATAGATGAGCTCGTGAGGCGATTCATCCCCGGTGCGCGGACCGAGTTCCTCCAACGGGCTCAGGGGTTCGTCTTTCTTGGCGCTCATGTCTCCGCTTTCCTTGGCATCATGGTCTTATAGATCAGAAGTCGAGATCGGCGTAATGGCGGGGCGGCGACAAACCCGGAATATGGTCGGCCAGCAGCGCGCGGAAGGACGGGCGTGACTTGATGCGCGCATACCAGTCCTTGGCCGGCGGAAATTTGTCCCACGGCACGTCGCCGATATAGTCGAGGGTGGATAGATGGGCGGCGGCGGCAATATCGGCAGCCGAGAAAAGATCACCCGCCAACCAGTTGCGCCGCTCCGTCAGCCAGGCGATGTATTCGAGATGCACCGGCAGGTTGGCATGGCCCGCGCGGATCGCCTCGGAACTGGGCTCACCCCGGCCGAGGAACCGCTTCTGCACTTTTTCTCCGGTCAAGTTGCGGGTCACCTCGCGGTAGAATTTCAGATCGAACCAGGCGACCAGCCGGCGCACTTCGGCCCGGCCCCTGGGGTCACCACCCATCAGGTTCGGTTGCGGATAGGTCTCCTCCAGGTATTCCAGAATGGCACTGGACTCGGCGATTGCGGTGCCGTCATCCAGCACCAGGACCGGCACCTGGGCAGCCGGGTTGAGGGCGAGGAACTCGGGCCGGCGCCGCCACACCTTTTCCGCCACCAGTTCGAAGGTGACGCCTTTCTCGCCCAGGATGACGCGAACCTTGCGGCAGAACGGTGACAGGATCAAATGATACAAGGCCAACATGGGACGGTAACTTAGAGCATTCGGGGGCCGGGCGAAACCGAAGGAGACCGGGCCGTCCCGGCGTCCCGCCCGTCCATTTCCCCGCTGCCGGGGCCGGCGATGGCACTCACTTGAGCGCTTCGGGGGCGCGCCAGGCACGCCAGGGCAGGACGGTCTCGGCCACGCCGCCACTGAACCGCACGGATCCGGTGATCTCGTTGCCTTTGATCCGGCCGGAGAAATCCTGGCGCACGATGCGGTCGCCGATCTCACCGCTCGCAGAAAAGGCGATCTCCGCACCGCTGAGGCGGGCACCGAACACGGTCATGGGCTGCAACCCGAGCACCAGCTCTCCGCCGAAATCCTGAAACTTCTGAGTGAACTTGGCGCGGTAGTTCAGGACCGTATCGTTGACTTCGGAAGGTCCGAGCTCCCAGATCCAGAGGCCCGCCATCCGCGCCGGCACCGTCCACATGTAAACCACACCGTCGCGGCCCTCGGCGCTCTTGACCACCCGCGCGGCATCGGGCCGCCACAGGCCCAGATGATGCTCATTGGACACCACCCGGGTGCCCGGTGCCAGGGTCGAGAGGATTCGCGGCCGCAGCTTCATGACTACTCCGGGGTAGAGGAACATGGTCAGCACGGTGGCCCGGCTGATGTCGGTCTCGAAGATGTCGCGCACCTCGAAGCGAACAAGATCGGCAACCTTGGCGGCCTTGGCCCGGCGCTTGGCGATCTCTACCAGCTTGGCATTGAGGTCGACACCGAGACCCCGGGCTCCAAAACGCTTGGCGGCATGGATAAGGATGCGCCCGTCGCCCGACCCGAGATCGATGACGAAATCGTCCCGCCCCACCCGGGCGAGGTCCATCATCGCCTGCAGCGCCGCCGGCTCCGATCCCTCATAGGGAACGTCGAGGTTCTTTGAAGCATCCTTGGCCTCCGCCGGGACGTCATTCACTTCGGCCGGGCCGTCCTGGGCCGCACCAACGCCCCAAGCCGGGACCAAAAGGAAGGCCGCACAAGCCAGGGCCACGGCGCCTGGGACCAAGGAGGAACGCCGCGTCAAACCGGTCCCCCCATCTCATCGCCGTCATCCACCGGGCGCCGGGCCCAGAAGGCCGCGATGCCGGCGCCCGACAGGTTGTGCCAGATCGAAAAAATGGCGCCGGGCAGCGCCGCGGCGGGAGAAAAGAACTGGGTTGCCAGCGCCACCGCCAGGCCCGAATTCTGCATGCCGACCTCGATCGCCAGCGTCCGGCAGGTGCGCTGGTCATAGCCCAGGAACAGGGGCACGGCGTAGCCCGCGGCCAGGCCCAGGCTGTTGTGCAGGATCACCGCGATGATCAAGAAGAAGACGATGAACGCATCGTGATGGGTGTTCAGCGCCACGACGATAGCGATGATCACGACGATGGCGCCGACCGACAATCCGGGAAAGACGGCGCGCACGCCGCCAAGGTAGCGGCCCAACAGGTGGTTGAGGACGACGCCCGCCGCCACCGGCGCGATGACGATCTTGAGGATCGAGAGCAGCATCGCCCCCATCGGAACCGGCACCAGATGGCCGGCGAAGAAGAAGGTGAGATACGGCGTGAACAACACGGCAAGCAGGGTGGAGGCGGCGGTCAGGGTGATGGAAAGCGCCACATTGGCCCGGGCCAGGTAACAGATCACGTTGGACGCGGTTCCCCCTGGGCAGGCGCCCAGCAGGATCAAGCCGATGAAGGGCTCGACATCCAACACCATGGCCTTGCCCACGACCCATGCCAGCATCGGCATAAAGGCGAACTGCAAGGCGATGCCCAGCGCGATCACACCCGGCCGGGCAAGGACGGCGAGGAAATCCTCGGCCCGCAGCGTCAGACCCATGCCGAACATCACCACACCGAGCAACGGCACGATGGCGGGTTTGAGGATCAGCACGTATTCCGGGAACGCCAGCGCCACGCCGGTGCCGATGAGGGCGAGGATGGGAAAGGCCGTGATCAGGCCGGAGGCGGGGGCGGCAATGGGGGCGGGTCTCAACATGGAAACAAGCGGCGCGCGGGAGCGGCTCCAGAACCGTTAAAGGTCGCGCCGCAGTGTAATAGGACCACGGTCAAAACTGAACGGATTCGAACCCGGCGCCCTAACGCCCGCGGTTCCACATGGCGGGCCAATCAGGCGCGGGCGATGTCGGAATCCGTGGTCAAGGGATGCTCCAGCAGTCCCACCATTTCCTTGGGCACCACGTGCCAGAAGCGGGGCAGGACGCGCGACCAGTCGTTCAACAGGCGCTCGGCGAAGCGCGACTGGGTGTTGGCCACGTGGGTCTCCACCAGCCGGCGCAGGCGTTTTTCCCAATAGGCGGTCGAAACCCGCTCCCACACCAGGGTCTCGGAGTTGAGCTTCTGCTCGAAGGTCGCGTCCTCGTCATAGACGAAGGCGATGCCGCCGGTCATGCCGGCGCCGAAGTTCTCGCCCACCGGGCCAAGGATCACCGCGACGCCGCCGGTCATGTATTCGCAGCCGTTGGAGCCGCATCCTTCGACCACCGCGATGGCGCCTGAATTGCGCACGCAAAAACGTTCGCCCGCCTGGCCCGCCGCGAACAACCGGCCCGCGGTGGCCCCATAGAGCACGGTGTTGCCGACAATGGTGTTCTCATTGGAGACCAGCGGCGATGAGGCGAGCGGGCGCACCACGATGGTGCCGCCGGACAGGCCTTTGCCGGTGTAATCATTGGCGTCGCCGAACACTTCGAGCCGCAACCCCTGCACGGCAAAGGCACCGAGCGACTGGCCGGCGGTGCCGCGCAGACGCACCGTCACCTGGCCCGGTTCCAGTCCATCCATGCCGAAGCGCTTGGTGATGGCCGAAGACAGCTTGGCGCCGATGGCCCGCTGGGTGTTTCGCGCGTTGTAGGCCAGCTGCATCTTCTCGCCGGCCTCCAACGCCGCCGCCGCATCGCGGATCATCTCCGCATCAAGCGTTTCCGGCACCTCGTTGCGCGCACCCTCCTCAAGGGCGCAAAAGCGCGGGAAATCGCCGGCGTCGGCCTGAGCCAAAAGGGGATTGAGGTCGAGATCGTCGAGATGCTCGGAGCCCCGACTGACCTGGGACAGCAGATCGGTACGGCCGATGATCTCCTGCAAGGACCGCGCGCCGAGGGCCGCGAGGGTCTCGCGCACCTCTTCGGCGATGAAGCTCATCAGGTTGACGACCTTTTCCGGCGTGCCGACAAACTTGTCGCGCAGCTTCGGGTTCTGGGTGCAGACCCCCACCGGGCAGGTATTGGAATGGCATTGGCGCACCATGATGCAGCCCATGGCGACCAGCGAGATGGTGCCGATGCCGTACTCCTCCGCCCCCAGCAGCGCCGCCATCACCACGTCGCGCCCGGTCTTGAGCCCGCCGTCGACCCGGAGCGTCACCCGGTGGCGCAACTGGTTGAGGGTGAGCACCTGGTTGACCTCGCTCAAGCCCATCTCCCAGGGGAGACCGGCATATTTGATTGAGCTCTGAGGACT
This sequence comes from Rhodospirillales bacterium, assembly GCA_024638585.1. Classification (GTDB taxonomy): domain Bacteria; phylum Pseudomonadota; class Alphaproteobacteria; order SMXQ01; family SMXQ01; genus SMXQ01. The sequence goes on along the minus strand of JAHEKA010000051.1, from coordinate 1,852 downwards.
CGCCCCGGTGCCGCCGGAATGGCCCGAGACCAGGATCACGTCGGCCTTGGCCTTGGCAACACCGGCGGCGATGGTGCCAATGCCGGTCTGGGAGACCAGCTTGACGCATACCTTGGCCTCCGGATTGATCTGCTTGAGGTCGTAGATCAGCTGGGCCAGGTCTTCGATCGAATAGATGTCGTGATGGGGCGGCGGCGAGATCAGGGTGATGCCGGGCGTCGAATGCCGGAGCCGGGCGATCATTTCCGAGACCTTGATGCCGGGAAGCTGACCGCCTTCGCCGGGCTTGGCGCCCTGGGCGATCTTGATCTCCAGCTCGCGGCAGTTGTTGAGGTATTCCGCCGTCACCCCGAAGCGCCCCGACGCCACCTGCTTGATCGCGCTTGAGGCATTGTCGCCATTTGCCCGGGGCCGGTAGCGCGTCGGGTCTTCGCCGCCTTCGCCGGAGTCCGATTTGGCGCCGATGCGGTTCATGGCGATGGAAAGCGTCTCATGGGCTTCGGGCGAGAGGGCGCCCAGGGAAATCCCCGGCGCCACCAGCCGCTTGCGGATATCGGTGATGGATTCGACCTCTTCCAGGTCGACCTTCTGGGGCGCCTCCTTGAAAGCCAGCAGGTCACGCAGGGTGATCGTCGGGCCGTGCCGCGAGGCATCGGCGAAGCGCTTGTAGACGGAATAGGATTCTACCGTCACCGCATTCTGCAAGGTATGGATGAGATCGCCATGGAGGCCGTGGGCCTCGCCCGACTGGCGAAAGGCGTAAAAGCCGCCGATGGGGAGCGCCATCGGCCCGCCGGCATAGGACTGGTTGTGAAGCTCCGCGACCTTGCGTTCGATACCCCCCAGGCCGATGCCGGAGATGCGCGACGTCATGCCCGGGAAGAACTCGGCGACCAGGGCCCGGCTCAAGCCGACCGCCTCGAAGTTGTAGCCGCCGCGATAGGACGACAGCACCGAGATGCCCATCTTCGACATCACCTTCAAGAGCCCCTGATTGACCGCCGCCCGGTAGCGGGCGATGCACTCATCGGCGCTCATGCCCTCGAACAGGCCGCGGCGGTGGCGATCGCGGATCGTGTCTTCGGCAAGATAGGCGTTGATGGTGCTGGCGCCGACGCCGATCAGCACGGCGAAGTAATGGACGTCCAGGCATTCGCCGGTGCGGACGTTGATCGACGTGAAGGTGCGCAACTGCTGGCGCACGAGATGGGTGTGCACGGCGCCGGTGGCAAGGATCATCGGAATCGCCGCGAAGTCTGGACCCATGGCGCGATCGCTGAGGATGACATGTACGGCGCCCTCGCGCACCGCGTCCTCGGCCTCGGCTTCGATGCGTTCGATGGCTTCGCGCATCGCGCCTTCGCCCTTGCCCAATTCGAAGGTGCAATCAATCTCAACCGCGTCATCGCCCATCTGGCGCGCCATCGCCGCGAATTCGGCGCTGGAGAGCACCGGGCTGGAAAGTTGCAGAAGCTGCATCTGGGACGGCTCTTGTTCCAGAATGTTGCCCAGATTGCCGAGCCGGGTGATGAGGCTCATCTGGTAATTCTCGCGCAGGCTGTCGATCGGTGGGTTGGTAACCTGAGAAAAGTTCTGACGGAAAAAATGGTGCAAGCCCCGGTAGCGGTCCGACAGCACCGCCAGCGGTGTGTCGTCACCCATGGAGCCCACCGGCTCCTTGGCGTCTTCGACCATGGGATGGAGGATAATCTCCATCTCTTCCATGTTGTAGCCCAGCGCCCGCTGGCGGATGCGCAACTCGTCCCCCGTGAGGATCTCCGGCTCAACTTTTTCGGTCTGAATCAATGCGTCTAGATGGATGATGCTTTGGGCCCATTCGGAATAGGGCTTG
>JAHEKA010000516.1 GCA_024638585.1 Rhodospirillales bacterium | reverse complement strand
TGGCGGCTCGGGGATCTGTTGATGTGGGACAACCGCTGCACCCTGCATGCGCGCCGCGATTTCAATCCGGAAGAGACGCGAATCATGCGCCGGCTGACGGTGCTGGGCGAAGCGCCGGAATAGCCTACCGCACTCCCTGAGCCGGTCTATCTAAGTCCTGATGAGCGCCCCATTTGCCCCGTGGTTGGGGACACAAATGACCGCTTCCGAGGCGAAACGGGTATTTTACCTCTCCTAGAGGGAGGCGATGATGCGGCCTTCGCGATGGGTGGAGACAATCGGATCCATGAGCAGTATCGATGTTCACAGCCTTTTCGCCGCCGTTCCCTCCGATCTGGGGGAAGAGCAATTCCTGACCTTGCTCCAAAGTGACAACTTCCGCTTGGTGCGGATCGTCTCCACTGGGCAGACGACCGCGGAAGGCGAATGGTACGACCAGGACGAGAACGAGTGGGTCGCCGTGCTAGGCGGGCGCGCTGACGTTACATTTGCTGATGGGAACGTCACCAAGACACTCAATCCCGGCGACTATCTCCATATCCCTGCCCATGTCCGCCACCGCGTGGAACAGACCGATCCGGAGCAACCAACCGTCTGGCTGGCCCTCTATTACGCCTGAAAGGGGGGATATGCCGGCCTTTCACCCTCTCATTCTGCTGCCGTAAATCGATGTGTGCCGGGGCCCGGGTCGTCGTCGAAGGAGAGCCGGTCATCGGTTTTGATGGCCATGGTGAGGTGAACCTTCGAATTTCTTGTAGTGTTGCCGAAGAAGATCCTTTCCATAGTCGTTCCCATTCGGAGTCCGGACGACCGTATGGACATGACGGCGTGTTGGCGTTCCACGGGATCCTTCAAGCGCGATAGGGCCCTGGTGGTCGAATTCGATCAGGATCACGGGGCTATGAATACGATAGTAAAAGGCGGCGTCGGCATCCGTATCACCCTTCCATGCAAAATGTGTGCGGTCCAGGTGGGTGCGAACGTCCGCAAGATTCACGGTCGCGTGACCGTCCCTGAGGTTCCCGACGTAAAGGCCGATGAGTTCCATGAGCTGGTCGCGATGGGCTTGGCTCAAGCTGCCGGCGGCGATTCCTTGGAACGGGACGGTGATGTTGTCCTTGAACATTTCCGAGAGATTCTCTGATCGGCCGTCCTTGGCGCCGATGATTGCCGCCCGCTGCTGTTCGGGCGCCAGAGACCGCATGAACCGCAGCCCGACATTCTGTTCGTCCTGAAATACGGAAACGCCTGCGTACTTGCCGGACTCCGCCGTCACCGGCTCCGACCCCATGAAGGTAGGCGTCATCACGATCTGATCCCCAAGGACAAATTAATTGATAATCAGATGATGCCCTTCGATCTGCCAGCCCCAGGGTTTCTCCGATGAAGGATCGCCGAACACAATGAACCAATAGAGATGTTCGCCATAGGCGTCGAAATTCTGCACCAGCTCTGCCAAGTGGTGGTTGAGGCGCATGATGTCGCGCGACGTCTTGTAGCCCTTTGCACTGAGACCGGCGCGGAGGAGCCCGTATGCCTCCTGGCGCTGCTCTTTGCTCATCTCCGAGAGGGACAAACCCTCGCGCGGAAACCTGTGAATATTGGCCCAGTTGCGCCACTCGTCGTGGTCCACGGGATAGGAGACCTTTTTGCGCTGATCAACGCTCAGGGACGCAAGAAATGCGCGTGCGGCATCGACCACCGGAGCAATGGAAACGCCGGTCGTGCGAAGCGGAAACAGGCCCGGCGTTGGGGTCCCGTCGGTCGTGATGCCCTTGAATTCCTCATCAAGGGCGCGGCTGGACATTGCCGCGGCATTGAACCCGCCGCGTTGTTGGGCCCACACGGCGGATGCAACGATGGCCATCCCGATTGCGATTGCTGTGGCGGTTTTCAGGGCCAATTTCAGTCCCCTCCGTGTCTAACGTTGTCCCGTGAATCAGGGATGAGGTGCGACGCGAAAACACTCGGGACCGCGGCGATAGCCGCTATCAACTCACGAACTCGAAGAGGAAATCCCGTCGGACGTGGTTTCGTGTCAGATCTGATTTTGGCGTCCTGACCGCTACTGACCCAAACGTATGGACCGGTTGCGTTTGCCGGCGCACTTTCGCCGCGGCCGCTGACTGCCTAGCCGATACAAGCGGCATAAAGTACCACGGCATCCTTGACCGTGATGGTCTGGCCGTTGGAGCCGCTGATTTGGGTGTCGTCGTCAATCACATTCGGCGCCGGGGCATCGTCGGTGGTGCGCGACACCGCCATCTCCGCCATTTCCCGCAAGCGTGCGGCATCGACCTTGGCCGCATCGAAGCGGGCCGGGAAACCGATATCTTCATAAAGCGCCATGATCGCCGCGACGACGCCGTCCTTCAGCGCCTCGGTATCTCCCGTGGCGTCGCTCCCCAAGGCCTGGGCCAGGGGGCCAAGCTTTTCCGGGAACCGGCCGCAGAGATAGGCTGTGGCGCGGGGCATGATGGTGCCGACGCCGAGGCCGTGGTTGACCGAAAAGGTCACCTCCAGCGGCCGCGACAGCCTGTGGCCGAGGCCCAGCTTGGCCGCTCCGCAGGCG
>JAHEKA010000515.1 GCA_024638585.1 Rhodospirillales bacterium | reverse complement strand
AGCCGCAGAAGGGATCGGGCATGTCAATGCGCCAAACGGTCGGGATCAAGCAAGGGATCGAACGCGATCTCGCGCAGAAGATCGTCAAGACCATCAAGGGGTCGAAGCTCAAGGTCCAGGTGGCGATCCAAGGCGACGAACTGCGCGTCAGCGGCAAGAAACGCGATGATCTTCAAGACGCCATCGCCCTGATCAAGGACAGCCGAATCGGCCAGCCGCTGCAATACGTGAATTTCCGCGATTGACCCTTCGTTGCGGCGAACCGGCGCTTACGCCGGTTCGGAACCTTCGCTAGCGATAGAACGTTTCCCCCGCAGACATCGCAACCTGCGGCGATGCCGCGGAGGAGATAGATCGATGACATCCCAGAGATATTTGTGCACCGCCGCGACGGTTCTGGCGGTAAGTATCAGCTTGACGGCTTGCGAGACGGCACCGGTCACCGGACGTAACCAACTGATCCTTTTGCCGGAAGACCAGGCGGTCGCGATGGGCGCCGATGCATTCCGGCAGATCAGGTCGAAGACGCCGGTCTCGAAAGACACGCGGCTCAACCGAATGGTGGAACGGGTGGGCCGGCGCATCGTCAAGGTCGCTCAGGGGCCCGGTTACAATTGGTCCTTTACTGTGTTCCAAGACGAGTCCCCCAATGCCTTCGCCCTGCCCGGTGGCAAGGTCGGGGTCAATACAGGCATGTTCAAGGTGGCGAAGACCGAATCCCAGCTCGCCGCGGTGATCGCCCATGAGATCGCCCATGCCGTGGCCCGTCATTCTTCGGAACGCTTATCGCGCCAGATCGCGCTGCAAGGCGGCCTGGCCGTCGCCGGCGCCGCATCGCAAACCGCCGCGCAGTATTCGCAGATCCTGGCACAGGCCGCGACCCTCGGCGTCGTATTGCCGTTCACCCGGACCCAAGAAGCCGAAGCCGATGAGATCGGCGTCATTTACATGGCCCGAGCCGGTTACGATCCCCGAGCGGCGATCAAGCTGTGGCAAAACTTCGCCCGCCAAGGCGGCGATCGCCCGCCGGAATTCCTGTCCACCCATCCATCACCGGACAACCGCATCAAACGGCTGCAGCAGATCATGCCGAAAGCGCTGGAGATCTATCGCCGGAATCGCAGGTAGGCGCGGTATCAGGGTAAGGGGCCGAATCGCGGTACTCAGCCGCCAAGCAATCCACGGCGGACGCAGGTCCAAAAGGGCAGCGACGGCAAGGTCCAGAGCGCGCCGAATTGTTCATCCAGGTCGCGTGGCGGACGGGCAGACGGCGCCGCATTCTTGGGCACCCAAATGCTGAACCCCGAACTGGGATAAAGGGTGACTTCGCTCAGGTAGATTTCGCCGTCGAGGTTGAACAGGTCGACCCGCGCGAAATCAAGCTCCGCCGCGATCCGCTCCGCCGCCTGGACCAGGGCCCCAAGGTTGTAGGGCTTTGGAATATCGTCATCAAACGGGAAGAAGCCCTTCACGCGCCACCGGTCCGCGGCGATGACCTGCCAATCCGTCGTAAAGAGGCCACGCCTTCGGGGCCGGTTGCCGAGCCGGGGGACGCTGTAATAGATCGCGCCGACACGCCCGTGATAGACGAACAACTCGTAATTCGCGGGCGGCGCAAGGTCCTTGCCATCGCTCAGGAACGCCTCGACCTGGATGCGGGTCGGCACCTGGCTATAACCCCACTCGCCGACTCTTCGCCCGAACGGCTTGGCCGCCATCCATGCCCGGCATTGGCGCATGATGGCGGCCTTGTCGAAGTCTTCCCGCCGCAGCACGAAGAGATGCTCGCCGCTGCGATTGTTGGGCTTGATCACGTAGGGCAGCGGGATATTTTCCAGAGGAATGCGATCCGGGTCGGTCCCGCTCCAATGGAGTTTGGGAAAGCATAACAGCGGCACGCGCGCCGCGGCGTAGTCACGAGCCGCCAGCTTGTCGCACATGACCGCAAACAGGAGGTTGCGGTCGAACAGCTTACGCCATTGAACCTTTTCGGTTTGTCCTTTTGGATTCAGATAGTTGGGAAATCTTCCGAAAGTCAGATAGTAACGCATTGTCAGGCCCGGTTTGCGCAAGGCCAGCAGCGTATTCAGGCAGGTCAGTCGGGCGCCCTCTCCCGTTCCCAAATAACCGGTCACGATCCGCGGCGCGGCGAGAATCGCGCGCAACGTGCTCAGCGCCTTGGTTTTGGAATAGCCATACCGGGCAGCATAAGGCGGCGGCGGCGTTATCGTTGGAAGGCTCATATCCGCCGTCGAATTCCGTGTCCCGTGGCCAGCCAATATATCCATTTGCCACGCCACCTACCAAGGCCGAGTTAGACCTGAGGGGGGCCGGCGCGACGTCACCGGGAAACAGGAGAGTCCCAATTCCTGGCCCGTCCCCCGGGCCGCCAGGGCTGAGCCGGGCGCCGGCTGATCTCGTTTGGGACTTTACGTGATCCCTCCGCGGCAGCGGTGCCAGACTTCCATCGGCCCACCGGGGCTGACCCCTTTCATCGGCGCTTCCTTGGGTTTTCCCAGGGTGACGTTAAGGGTGTCGTCGTCGATAAAGACCATGGCAACGGTCAAACCGGCGCCCGCCTCGGATTTGGGAATCA
>JAHEKA010000050.1 GCA_024638585.1 Rhodospirillales bacterium | reverse complement strand
GAGGTTGGAAAGCTTCGATTCGTGCAGGAGGATGAGGGGCTCATCCATCTCGCAGATCATCTTCTCGGCATTGGTGATGAAATAGGGCGAGAGGTAACCGCGATCGAACTGCATGCCTTCAACCACGTCCAGCTCGGTGTCGAAGCCCTTGGACTCCTCGACCGTGATCACACCGTCCTTGCCGACCTTGTCCATGGCCTCGGCGATCTTGTTGCCGATGTCGCTTTCGCCGTTGGCCGAGATGGTGCCGACCTGGGCGATCTCGCCGCTGGTCTTGACCGGCTTGGAGCGCCTGGAAAGATCCGCGACCACGACCTTGATGGCCTCGTCGATGCCGCGCTTGACGTCCATCGGGTTCATACCGGCGGCCACGGCCTTGGCGCCTTCGCGGACGATGCACTGGGCCAGAACGGTCGCCGTGGTGGTGCCGTCACCGGCCTCGTCATTGGTGCGGGACGCGACCTCGCGCACCATCTGGGCGCCCATGTTCTCGAACTTGTCCTGGAGGTCGATTTCCTTGGCCACCGTCACGCCGTCCTTGGTGATGCGCGGGGCGCCGAAGGACTTGTCGAGCACGACATTGCGGCCCTTGGGTCCAAGCGTCACCTTGACTGCATCGGCCAGGATATCGATGCCCTTGAGCATGCGATCACGGGCTTCGGTTGAAAATTTGACGTCTTTCGCCATTGTCTAGTTACTCCCTTTCTGAGACTGAATTGAGATGAACGCGCGTACGCGTCCTATTCAAGGACACCCATGATGTCGGATTCCTTCATGATCAGAAGATCCTTGCCGTCAACCTTGACCTCGGTGCCCGACCACTTGCCGTAGAGCACCCGGTTCCCTTTCTTGACGTCCGGTTTCTGCAGCTTGCCGTCGTCGCCGCGAAGTCCGGGCCCGACGGCGACCACCTTGCCTTCCGACGGCTTTTCCTGGGCCGTGTCGGGGATGATGATGCCGCCCGCCGTCTTCTGTTCCGCATCCAGCGGTTCGACAATGACGCGGTCGTGCAAAGGCCTGATGTTCATTCTGGGATTCTCCTTAACGTGTGACGCTTGGTGTTAGGATGGCGCTCAGCAGCAGTCCATGCCCGGGATGTGGGTATGCCCGCCGCCGCTGGCCGCCGCGGCGACCTTTTTGCCCTTGGACTGAACCACCGCCTTGCCATCGAGGACGCCAAGGATGTCGCCCTCCTGGACGATCAGCAGATCCTTGCCCTCGACCTTGATTTCGGTACCGGACCATTTGCCGTAAAGTACGCGGTCGCCCTTTTTGACCGACAGCTCATGACGCTTGCCCTTGCTGTCGCGCGCGCCGGGGCCGGCGGCGACGATCACGCCTTCGGCCGGCTTTTCCTGGGCCGTGTCGGGAATGATGATGCCACCCGCGGTCTTCTGCTCCGCGTCGAGCGGCTCAACGATCACCCGGTCATTCAGAGGTCTGATGTTCATGACCCTCTCCCCAAATATTCGTGATTTCAACAACTTGTCAGGTTTCCCTGGGAACTGTTAGCACTCGTGATGCTTGAGTGCCAGTGATATACGAACTGGCCTTTTCGCTGTCAAGCGGTGGCGCTCGAAAAAAATGCGATTTTCGGGGAATTTCTTCGATACCGAGCGCGGCGCGTCAGCAATGGAGCCGCGCTTGGGTTGGGCCTTATTCCGCGGCGCGGTCGTCCTCGGCGATGGGCGCGAGGTCTTGCGCCCGGTGGCCGAACCGGTCCGCATCGGCGGGATCGAGGCGCACCGTGAGGCGCACCTCGCCGTCCTCACTGTCGTGGCGGTCCATCACTTCGCCATGTTCGTACAGCCAGGCGATATCGGCACCATGGGCCGGACCCAAGCGGTAGTGAAAGACGCGCCGGCCGGCGGCAAGCTGGTCGTCGATCGCCGCCAATAGGTCGTCCGCCCCCTCCCCGCTCAGGGCCGAAACCGCCACCAGACCGGAATCACGCCCGGCGCGGGTGCGCACCGTCTCGGCCGCGTCCGCATCCAGCAGGTCGATCTTGTTGAGCGCCTCGATGATGGGCAACTCGCCCTCCGCATCGAGGCCGAGATCGGCCAGCACGGCGATGACGTCGCGCTTCTGGGCTTCGGTATCGGGATGAGCAATGTCGCGCACATGGATGATGAGATCGGCGGCCAGCACCTCTTCCAGGGTGGCGCGGAAGGCCGCCACCAGGTCGGTCGGCAGGTCCGAGACGAAACCGACGGTATCGGAGAGGATGACCTTGCGCCCGGACGGCAGCACGGCTTCGCGCATGGTGGGGTCGAGGGTCGCGAACAAAAGGTTTTCCGCCCGCACATCGGCGCGGGTCAATCGATTGAACAGGGTCGACTTGCCGGCGTTGGTGTAGCCCACGAAAGCGATCACCGGGAACGGCACGCGCGCACGCGCGCGGCGGTGAAGCCCCCGGGTGCGGCGCACGTCTTCCAGGTCCGCCTTGATGCGGGCGATGCGGGTATCGATCTGGCGCCGGTCCGCCTCGATCTGGGTTTCACCGGGTCCCCCAAGGAACCCGAAGCCGCCGCGCTGGCGCTCAAGATGGGTCCAGGACCTTACCAGGCGGGAGCGCTGGTAGGTCAGGGAGGCGAGCTCCACCTGCAGGCTGCCTTCCCTTGTGGCCGCCCGGGCGCCGAAAATCTCAAGGATCAGGCCGGTGCGGTCGATCACCTTGCGCCGCCAGGCGAGTTCCAGATTGCGCTGCTGGATCGGTGACAGCGCCGCATCCACGATCACGACGTCGGCATCGATGTCCTCGAGCCGGTGTTTGAGATCCTCAACCGCGCCGCCGCCCAACAGGGTCGCAGCCTGGGGGCGGGCGACCCGAACCGACCGCGCGAGCGCAATCTCAAGATCGATCGCCAGGGCCAGGCCACGGGCTTCCTCCAGACGCGCTTCCGGGTCCCGCGCCGCCGCGCCGCTGCGCGGCAGAACCGGAACCAGAACGGCTGCACGGCCACAAACGGGACCAGCGGGCACATCGAAGCCCGGCTGGTCGCCGTGCGGCCGGCTATCTCTGGGCCGATCAGATGTCAAATTGAGAGCTTGACGTCACCGAACGTCATGCATTGGCCTCCGCCGGTTCGGCGGCGGCCGCGTCGTCATCCTCGCCCTCCCACAACTGGACCGGAGTAGCGGGCATGACGGTGGAAATCGCATGCTTATAGACCAGCTGCGAATGGCTGTCGCGGCGCAAAAGAACCGAGAAATTATCAAACCAGGTCACAATCCCCTGAAGCTTGACGCCATTCACCAGGAAGATCGTCACCGGTGTCTTATTCTTGCGGATGTTGTTGAGGAAAACGTCCTGAAGGTTCTGGGATTTATCAGCAGCCATCTTATGATTCTTTCCGTAGTGTACGATTTGCCGTTCATTCGACCCCTTCGACCCGCGATGGGGTCAATGGGCTCCGTTTCCACCCTCTACTGTTCGGATATAGGAGACAAACACTCCTGAACAAGCGCTTTCAACCCCTCCATGCTCCGTACGCGGCATTTTGCGCCTACCAATTGGGCGAGATTATGACGCTTTAGTTCCCGTTCCGTGCTATCGCGCAGAAAAGCGACGGGCGTAAGCCCCGCATTCACGGCGCATTCTATGTCGACCGCCCCGTCGCCGACGAACCAAACATCGCGCCCGGCCTTGATGCCGCTGCCTTCAAGGGCCATGAACACCGGTGCCGGGTCCGGCTTGTCCCGTTTGGCATCGGTCGCCCCCACCACTTTAGCAAAAAAACCGTCCCAGCCGAGCTGTGCCGCCTCCTCCCGCAGATACGGCCCCGACTTGTTGCTGACGACGCCGAGATAGATACCGGCACCGGCAAGCCAGGCGAGTCCGTCTTCGGTGCCGGCGAAGGGGTCGAGAAAATCGAGATGCACGGCGGCGAACCGGTCATAGAAGATCTTGCGCGCATCGGTCCAACGGTCGCCGAACATTTCAGGGAAGGTGTCACGCAGGGACTTGCGCACGCGGTCCCGGGTTTCCTCCAGTGTCCAGGCCTCATGACCCATGGCGGCGAAGGTCGTGTTCAGGGCCTCATGGACGGCCGGCCAGTTGTCCACCAGGGTGTTGTCCCAATCGAACAGGATCGCCCGGGGCGCCACCGGCAAGCCGTCTTTGCGTTCGCTCATAAGGCCCCGCCGCCGTCGGCTGCCCGCGCCGTGTAGTCGGCGAGAAGGCGCAGGGAAAACGGCCCAGGCGTGCCGCCGCCGACCGGGGTGCCGTCGATCCGGACCACCGGCATCACCAGGGCGGTGGTCCCGGTCAGGAACGCCTCGGCCGCAGCCTTTGCCTCCGCCACCGTGAAGGGTCGCTCCTCGACCTCGATCCCGGCCTCGGCCGCAAGCGCCATGACCGACCGCCGCGTGACCCCGTCGAGAATGGCGTGGTCCGCCGGCCGGGTGACCAATACGCCCGCTTGGGAGATGATCCAGGCGTTGGCGGCGGACCCTTCGGTGACGAAACCCTCGGCATCGACCTGCAGCGCCTCGAATGCACCGGCATCCTTGGCCTGCTGCTTGGCCAGCACATTGGGAAGCAGGGAAACGGTCTTGATGTCGCACCGCTTCCAGCGGATATCGGGCACGGTGATCACGTCGCAACCGCGCTCCGCCGTGGCGGGATCGGCCGGCGGAATGGACCGCGCCATGACCACGAGGGACGGCGTGGCGCCATCGGGGAAGGCGTGGGACCGGGGCGCCACGCCCCGGGTTACCTGAAGGTAAAGGATGCCGCGCCGGACCCGGTTGCGCCGCACCACTTCGCCCATGACATGGCGGAGCGCCGCATCGGACATCGGCTGGGCGATGGAAAGCTCCTTGAGGGAGCGGGCAAGCCGGGTAAGGTGCGGTCCGGCGTCGACCAGCCGCCCCCGCTCCACCGCGATCACTTCATAGACCCCGTCGGCGAACTGATAGCCGCGGTCCTCGACATGGACCGCCGCACTTCGATGGGGCAGATACCGCCCGTTAACATATACGATTCGCGTCATGCGCCGCCCCGGCTCGCGATGGAAACTGACATAGGTGGATCGAAAATGGTGCCGCGATCAGAAGAATTCGAGGCTCACGGCGAACATGCGCTCCACCTGCTTGATGGACTCGGTCTTGGCGAACAGCACGACCCGGTCGTCGGTCCGCACCACCGTATCGCCGCGCGGCATGATGACCTCGCCGTCACGCACCAGCGCGCCGATGATGAGGCCCGGCGGCAGCTTGATCTCACGCAGCGGCGCCCCCACCAGATCGGAGGACTCCATGGCCTCCGCCTCCATTACCTCGGCGAAGCCGTCATGGACGGCGTAGGCGGCACGAATGCGCCCGCGGCGAATGTGCTGAAGGATGGTCGAAACGGTGATGGCCCGGGGCGAGACCACGACGTCGATGCCGAGGGTGGTCACCAAGGGTGAATAGGTCGTGTTGTTGATCAGTGCCGTCGCCTTCTGACTGCCGTAGCGCTTGGCGAGAAGCGAGGCGAGGATGTTCACCTCGTCCTCGTTGGTCACCGCCACCACTGCCTCGGCCACCGACACGTTGGCCTCTTCCAGGATTTCCGGATCCAGCGCGTCGCCGTGGATGACCACGGTGCGGTCCAGCATATTCGCCGCGTACTCAGCCCGCTCGCGGTCGAACTCGATGACCTTGGCGCTGACGCCGGGATGATGCTGCTCTATTTCACGGGCCAGATAGCACCCGATATTGCCGCCGCCCAGGATGATGACGCGCCGCGCCTCGGGTTCCTCGTGGCCGAACGCGGCCATGACGCGGGGCACATGCTTGCTGTCGGCGACGAAGTAGACTTCGTCGTTCAGCAGCAGGTGTTCCGAAGAGGTCGGCAGGAAGCCTTCCCCATTGCGCACGATGCCGACGATGGTGAGATGCAGGTCCGGGAAGAGTTCGGAAAGTTGGGACAGGGGCGTGTCGACGATCGGGCAGTCTTCGGTGCAACGCACGCCCAGGAGTTGCACCAGGCCGTCGGCCAATGGCAGGGAATCGAACGCGCCCGGCGCATGCAGGCGCCGCGAGATGGCACGCCCGACCTCCACCTCGGGCGAGATGATCACGTCGATCGGCATGTGGTCCCGGCTGAACAGGTCCGCCCAGATCGGTTGCAGGTAGCTCTGATGGCGCACCCGGGCGATCTTGGTCGGCACCTCGAACAGGGAGTGGGCAACCTGACAGGCCACCATGTTGACTTCGTCCGCGTAGGTCACTGCGATAATCATATCGGCATCGGCGGCCCCGGCGGCCTCCAGATCGTCGGGATGGGAGGCAAACCCTTCCATCGCCTTGACGTCCATGGATTCGCCGATCTGCTTGATCAGTTCGGCGGACTGATCGATGACGGTGACGTCGTTGTTTTCCGCCACCAAGTGACGGACGATGCTCGTCCCGACCTGGCCGGCACCACACACGATGACCTTCATGACTTGTCTATCCCTAGCCTATGAAAAGATGGGGACGCAGGAGAGTCACACACCGGTCTTTTCGCGGGACAGACTTTGCCCCGCCAGACCGAGCGCCTTGAGCTTGCGATGCAGGGCGGACCGTTCCATGCCCACGAATTCGGCGGTCTTCGAAACATTGCCACCGAACCGGTTGATTTGGGCCGCCAGGTATTCGCGTTCGAAAGTTTCCCGGGCGGCACGCAGATCGAGACCCATCATCTGGCTGCCGGTGTCCCCCCGCAGGGTCGCCGGCCCGGCCGCGCCAATCTCCGGCGGCAAGGCGTCGGCGTGGATCATTCCATCCTCGGCCCCCGGCGCCATGATCAGCAGCCATTCCACGAGATTGCGCAATTGGCGCACATTGCCCGGCCATTCATGCGCCCGAAGCGCCGCCATAACGTCGTCGCCGATGGCCCGTTCCGCCAACCCCGACGAGCGGGCCGCACGGCCCATGAAGTGCTCGACCAGCTCCTCGATGTCCTCGCGCCGCTGGTCCAGCGGCGGGATGGCGATGGGGACAACAGCGAGCCGGTAATAGAGGTCCTCGCGGAAGCGCCCATGGCCGATCTCGTCTTCCAAATCGCGGCAGGTGGCGGCAATTACCCGCACGTCGACCTCGATCAGGTTGCTGCCACCGACCCGTTCAAACGTCTGCTCCTGCAGGACCCGTACGATCTTTCCCTGGGTCTCGAGCGGCATGTCGCCGACCTCGTCGAGGAACAGGGTGCCGTTATGGGCGGCCTCGAACAGTCCGGTGTGCCGCGGTTGATCGCCGCCTTCGATGCCGAACAGTTCCTCGGCCAGACGGTCGGGCGCCATGGTGGCGCAATTCACGGCAACGAAGGGGCCCTGGACGCGCCCGGATTCAGCGTGGATCAGGCGCGCCGCCACTTCCTTGCCGGCGCCCGCGGGACCGGAGATCAACACCCGACTGCCGGTCGGCGCGACTCGGTTGATGGCGGCCCGAACCTGGCGAATGGCCGGCGAACTGCCGACCATCTGGATCTCCCCGGCGCGCTCCCTGAGATCCAGGTTCTCGCGCTTGAGCCGGGCGGCCTCTATGGCGCGTTCCGCCATGTGCAGCAGCCGGTCGCTCTTGAACGGCTTCTCGATATAGTCGTAGGCACCCTGCTTGATGGCGGCAACCGCGGTTTCCACATTGCCGTGGCCGGAAATCATGATGACCGGAATATCGGCGTAGTCCTGAGTGATGACCTTTAGGATCTCCAACCCGTCGAGCTCGCTGCCCTGGAGCCAGATATCCAGCACCACCAGGCTGGGCCGGCGCTGATCGATCTCCTTCAGCGCCGCCTCGGAGTTGCCGGCTTCCCGGGTGGCGTAGCCTTCGTCCTTGAGGACGCCCGCAATCAACATGCGGATATCCTCCTCGTCGTCAACCACCAGGATTTCGTAGGTCGGATCGGTCATTTCGCGTGTGCTTCAGACGGATCCGCGCGGGTGTCTGTCGCCGCCGTGGCGGCGGCGCCATCGGTCGGAAACACCAGGCTCACCACCGCACCCTCTGGATCCGCGTCCTCTAAAACCAAAGTACCGCCGTGATCCTCCATGATCTTTCGGACAATGGCAAGACCAAGGCCGGTTCCATCGGGGCGATGGGTGACATAAGGGTCGGTGATGTCCCGGTCGGTATCCTTGGGGAGGCCGATCCCGTTATCGGTGACCGCGACGGTGACCCGCCCCTCGTCCTGCGACACCACCACCGAAATGCGGCCTTGGGGGCTGCCCTCGGGCCGGCGGACGATGGAATCGGCGGCATTCTGCAACAGATTGGTCAACGCCTGCCCGACCAGACGGTCATCGCAGGACAGCTCGACGCGTCCCTCGGGAACGGTGAGCTCGTATGCGATCGCGGCATTGGCAGTGCGCTGCAGAAACACGGCCCGGCGCGCCAACTCCCCGGCATCGTGGAGCTTGAGCACCGGCGAAGGCATGCGGGCGAAGTCGGAGAATTCGCTGATCATGTTGCCGATATCGCCGACCTGCCGGATGATGGTATCGATACAGGTCGAGAAGGTCTCGGGATCCGATTTGACCTCGTCCAGATAACGACGCCTGAGGCGTTCCGCGGCGAGCTGGATGGGGGTCAACGGATTCTTGATCTCATGGGCGAGCCGCCGCGCCACGTCGGACCAGGCCGCCTTGCGCTGGGCGGAAATCAATTCGGTGATATCGTCGAAGGTCAGGACGAAGCCGCGGGCCTGGTTCTTCTCCCCTTCCACCGCCAGGCGGACCAGAAGCGTGCGCGGACGCCCCTGGCGCAGGATGCTGATTTCCGCCTCCACCACCTGGCTCGGGCTGCGCCGGGCGCGGTCCAGGAGATCGGCGACCTCGGGAACGAAATTCGTGATCGGGGTTCCCAATGCCTCGCTCAGCTCGGTGGACAGAAGCTCCGACGCCGATTGGTTGGGAAAGTTGATGCGCCCCCGGTCGTCGAGCCCGATCACGCCGGCGGATACGCCCGACAATACCGCCTCGATGAAGCGCCGCCTGAGGTCGATCTGCTCGTTGGCTTCCACCAGCTCCGCACGCTGGCTTTCCAACTGACTGGTCATGCGGTTGAAGGCGTTGGACAGCGTCGCCAACTCATCGGCGCCCTGCTCCTCCACCCGGGCGCTGAGGTCGCCCGCCCGGACCCGGTCGGTGGCCGCCACCAGACCGGCAATGGGCTGGGCCAGCTTGTTGGCGAAATTGAGTCCCACCCAGATGGCCACGAACAGCAGCAACAGGGCGACGACGACGAAAATCAAGGCGAACAGAATCTCCAGATCGGTTCGCATCTGTTCCAGCGATTTATAGGAACTGACCGCGGAGCGGGTCTGCTGCACATGTTCGAGAACCTTGGCATCGACGAAACGCCCCACCATGAGAAATGTGTCGACGAACCTCTCCAGTTTGATCAGGGCGCGGATGCGATCGTCCTGCTCGGAGGAGAGATAGACGATGCCCCCCTGCCGGGCCCGGTCCATCGCCGCCAACGGAGTGCGTTCGAATGCCAGCGCGAAGCTGAGGCGCGACCGCCCGAGGACGCGGCCGTTGCCGTCGAACACCACCGCCTCCGACAGGCCACGCAGTTCGGTCTGGATCTGGACCACCCGCGTAAACGCGCGCCGGTCGCCGATCATCGCGGGTCCCTGGCTGTTCAGGTCATTGGCCATGCCGATGATGTCGCCGGTGATGTTGCGCCGGTGCTCTTCGAGATACGAATCGGCAACCGCCTGGGACTGGGTGAGCGCCGTGCGCACCCGTTCGGAAAACCAGTTCTGAACACCGAAATTGAACACAAGGGCGGAAAACAAGGCGACGATGACCGCCGGCGTCAATGCCACCAAACTGAACAGCACCATCAGGCGGATATGCAGCCGGGATCCCGCCGAACCGAGCCGCCAGTCCTGCCACACCTGAATCATCCGGCGCGCCACCAGGATGCCCAGCGCCAGCAAAAGAAACAGATCGAGATAAAGCAGGATAACGACGAGATCGGTCGCCCGGGGCACATCCCCCGACGGATTGGTGAAGGCGACGTAGGTCGCGACCCCCGACAGGGTGGCGCAAACCGCAAGGCCCACGGCAACCTTGCCCGCAAGACCCACGCGGGTGGCCCACCGCACCATCTCACCGAGTGTCCAGATACCGGTTTTGGCGGCGTTTTCGGTCATGGGATCATCAGGCCATACCTGCGCCGATCCAGGCGCCGCGCCCTTTCGGGGCGCCGAATAGCTTCATTTTACGCCCCGGACGACCTGGATGTCCAACTC
>JAHEKA010000049.1:9681-10237 GCA_024638585.1 Rhodospirillales bacterium | reverse complement strand
GGAGGCGAAGCTTTCGGGCACCCCCATCGCCACCTATGCCCACAACGCGCTGGGCCAGCGGGTCAAGAAGGCCATCCCGGCAGGCGCCACCACCCTGTTCCATTACGCCACGTCGGGCCAGTTGCTGGCGACCAGCGACAGGACCGGGGCCAACTGGACCGAATACGTCTGGTTGGGCGGGATGCCGCTCGCGCAAATCGATGCGGGCACGATCTATTACACCCACGCCGATCATCTGGGCGCGCCCCAGGCCCTGACCGACGCATCCAAGGCGATCGTCTGGGATGCCTCGTTCCGCCCGTTCGGCGAGGTCGAGGCGCAAACGGGCAGCGTCACCAACCTGCTGCGTTTCCCCGGCCAGTATTTCGATGCGGAGACGGGGACGCACTACAACTATTTCCGCGATTACGACCCGGCCCTTGGCCGATACCTACAATCCGATCCGATCGGCCTTGCCGGCGGCCTCAATACGTATTCCTATGTCGGCGGCAATCCGCTGCGGTTCGTGGATCCGACGGGTGAGTCGCCCGCCGCAGCGGCCGCCTGTTTCATCCCC
>JAHEKA010000049.1:0-9671 GCA_024638585.1 Rhodospirillales bacterium | reverse complement strand
CGGAGCTATCGTCGCGTATGACTACTTCCGCCCTAAGCTTCAAAGTGCGATAGACGGATGGTGGAATGACACAGTCGCGTCAAATCCCGCCATTCCTAATACAGCAAAAAGGGATTGCGATGAACTCGAGGGCGGTGACAAATGTGAGAGACAAGTAAAAAAGGATGAGGCTGTTTGTCGCACGCTCAGCGACCCAGCGGCTCGCGCCCGCTGTTGGGCCAGCGCAAATGAGAGGTATGGAGCATGCCGTGCCAATCGACCCATTCCGCCTCTGGTCACTTGGTAGGAGCAAGATTTGAACGCCATTGAGATAGGCACAGTCATAGCCCGGCGGGTTCTATCTCTCGCCCCGAATGAGGAGGTGGTCGTCGTTATCGGCAAACCGCGACCGTTTCCGGGTGGCGGCGACTTCTTCTGCCCTTTCAAGGTCGAAGGCCTTGGCAGCCAAAGGATCACGCGCGCAGGTGGGGTCGATGCCGTCCAGGCCTTGGAGCTCGCGCTGCGAATGGTCGGCGCCGTCCTCTACACATCACAGGAATACAAGGACGGGCGTCTGACGTGGGAGGGAGGTGAAAACGGAAGTCTTGGATTCCCCGTGGCCGCCAACATCCGTGACATTTTGCCCGAAGGCGATCCCTATCGCGAGGAATGACCCTCGGAAGGTTTCGGTTCGCCTCTCGCGTGCGGTTCGGGGAGGTGGAGGCGCAATCGGGCAGCATGACCAACCTGCTGCGCTTTCCCGGCCAGTATTTCGATACCGAGACCGGGACCCATTACAACTATTTCCGCGATTACGACCCGGCGCTTGGTCGATACCTCCAATCCGATCCAATCGGCCTTGCCGGCGGCCCGTGGTGGCCGCGCCAATGCTCTTCAGGCGTTGCCGGACATCCGCCGGTTATCGTCCTGGGGTATCATGAACCGATTGTGGGTTCGCCTCCGGGAAGACCCGGGCGCCAAAATGCGCTAGTCTAGGGGCCGAGGCGCTGGCCCCCGCTGCCACGCCGCCCTTCGCCGTGCGCCGCGCGGCGGAAAACAGTGTTTCACATTTCGAACGTCGCAAGACGCAACCTGAGAGAGGGAGGGACCTTTGCCCGCACAGATCGACGAAAATGATTCCAGGATCGAAACCGAAACCGTCACCTTCAAGGGCGCTTCGGGCGATGTCAGCGCCTATGTGGCCAAGCCCGCCGGCGCGTCCGGCGCGCCCGCCGTCATCATCATCCATGAGAACAAGGGCCTTCAGCCGCACCTGAAGGACGTCGCGCGCCGCGCCGCGGTCGAAGGCTTCGTCGCCATCGCGCCGGACTTCCAGAGCCAGGTCGGCGGCACCCCCGACGATCCGGACGAAGCGGTGGAAAAGACCCGTTCCCTCGACATGGCGAAAGTCACCGGCGACGCCCTGGCCGCCGCGGCCTATGCCCGAGACCGGTCGGACACCAACGGCAAGGTCGGCAGCGTCGGCTTCTGCTGGGGCGGGGCGCTGTCCAACCAGCTGGCGGTCAACGACCCCGATCTCGACGCCGCGGTGGTGTTCTACGGCCGCTCTCCGGCGGACGAGGACGTCGCCAAGATCAAGGCGCGCATGTTGCTCAATTACGGCGGTCTGGACGAGAACATCAACAAGACCGTGCCGGGATACGAAGCGGCGCTGAAGGCCGCGGGCAAGGACTACACCCTTCATACCTATGAAGGCGCCCAGCACGCGTTCCATAACGACGACAATCCCGACCGTCATCACCCGGAGGCCTCCAAGCAGGCCTGGGGGCGGACCATGGGCTTTCTGAAGGAAAGTCTGGCCGCGTAAGGCGTTCGCATCGCCGTGCGGCGGCGCCGGTCTGTTTGGGCCGGCGCCGCCCGTGCCGCCACCCCGCGAATTTTCGGCCATGGGGCGGAAGATCCCATGGGCGATGGAGGAGACTATCCATGACCGACCAACCCGGTGTCACCCGCATCGGCGTGATCAAGCCCACGACCACGTCCCATTCGCTCGATGACCTCGCCGCGCTCCTGCCGGACGATATCGAAATGATCCCCGAATACATGGGCTTCGCCTACAAGTCGCTGGAGGAGTTCCGCGCCGCCATGCCCACCTATGGGGAGAAGGTTGCGGTGGTTGCCGAAAAGGGCGCCGATCTGATCCATCCCGAGGGCGCGCCGCCCTTCATGCTCCAGGGGTTGGAGGCGGAAACGCGGCTCATCGGCGAATGGGAAGGGCGCCACAAGGTTCCCGTCTTCACCACCGGCACCACCCAGGTGGCGGCGCTCAAGGCGCTGGGGGTTGAGCGGTTCATCGGCCTGACGCCGTTTGCAGGCGTTTTGGCGGACGCCTTCCGCCAGTACTTCACCGATGCCGGTTTCGACGTCCTGTTCATGGGCAAGCCGGTCGAGGACACGGGCGATGTCTACGACCTCACCACCGAACAGATCCGTGACCGCATCATCGATGCCTACCGCAAGGTGGGCGGAGACTCCCAGGCGCTCTACATCCTCGGTTCCGGCTGGCGGGTGCTCGACGTGGTGGAGGAGATCGAGGCCGCGCTCGGCGTCCCCGTCCTCCATCCCGTGGTGGTGCGCTGCTGGTACATCCTCACCTTGCTGGGCCGCGCCGACCCGATCCCGGGCAAGGGCCGCCTGCTCGCCGCCATGCCGCCCTTCGCACAGGGCGCCTAGGGGACCGCTCTCGCCGTTCTGTCAGGGCAGGGGGGTTTTCGGCCCCTCAAGCGGCCAACCCCGCGCCCGCGCATCGCGCTCGAGGGTGGCAATGCGGTCGGCCAGATGCGGGTGGCTTGAGAGGAATTTCGGCGGTTCCTTGAAGGGGCCGCGGGCCGAACCCAGCTTGGCGAAGAGATCGCCCGCGCCGTCCAGGTGGCCGTAAAGCTTCAGCACCGCCCGAGCCGCCGCCCGGTCGGCCTTTTCCTCCTGAGCCCGGCTGAATCGGAGGACGGCGAGGGTGCCGCCGGCCCCCACGAGATCGCCCAGGAATCCGGAATTGCCCACCAGGGCCGTCAGGATCACCGCGGCGACGAGACCGCCGCCGGCGGAGGCGATGGGGTCGCGGTGTTTGACATGGGCGATTTCGTGTCCCAGCAGCATGGCCGCGGTATTTTCGCTGTCGATCTTGCGCCACAGCCCTTCGTAAATGACGATGTGGCCGCCCAGGGTGGCGAAGGCATTGACCTCCTTCCCCTTGACGTAATGGACGGTCACCGTGACGCCGTCGGGAAGGTCCATGACCTTGGTCAGCCGCGCGGCCAGGCGGCGCAGATAGGCTTCGGTCTCCGGCGCCCGGTCCTTGGTCTCATGAAACGATGGCGCCACTTTCTCGATCAGGGCGGTTTCCCAGGAGAACGGCGTGAGGGGGGCGGCGAGGCGGGCCGCAATGAAGCAGGCGGCGACGACGACGACAATGAAGCCCGAGACCAGGAGAAACGACTTGACCGCATCCCAGAGCGGATGGTCGTGGCCGGAGCTGATCCCTTCCGGGACCTTAGGATTGCGGTATCTGGGGTCCCGCATGACCGGTTCGATAGGCGGTGCCGTAGGCAAGCGCCTCGACGCTGAGGATTCCGCCCCGTTGTCTGCCGAAGATGCGAACGGTTTCGAACTTGATGTTGAGGATCATATCGGCACCGTGGGCGCGGGCTTCTTCCTTCATGCGGACCACGGCTTCGCGCCGGGCGCGCTCGAACAGCGATTCATAGGCGCCCACCCGGCCGCCGATCAAGTGGCGCAGGCCGGCGGCGAACCTCTTGAAGTAATCGACGGAGATCACGGCGGAACCGGTCACCAGCTTCGGCGCGGCCAGGTCCAGGTCGCGGGGCGCGCGCCGGATGGCGAATCCCATGATGCCGCGCAGCTTTTCTTCGTTCTCGATCAGGCGGCGAAAATGGCGTCGCTCGGCCCAGGACCCGACAACGAAACCAAGGACCAAAAGGACGAGCGGGATGCCGACGCCGAGGATCAGGTCGATCCAGAGCTCAACCATCCGCGCCGCCCTCGATCACGACCGCGGTCCCGTAGGCGAGAATTTCCGCCGCCCCGCCGGTGATGGTGGAGGTCGCGAAGCGCACATTGACCACCGCATTCGCGCCGATGGCGACCGCTTCGCGGGTCATGCGGTTGACGGCCTCATGGCGCGCTTCGTTCATCAACGCGGTGTAGCTCTTTAGCTCGCCGCCGATCAGGTTCTTGAGACCCGCGCCAAAATCGCGGAACAGGTTCTTGGTCTGCACCGTGCTGCCCTGAACCACGCCGAGATGCCGGAGGACGGGCTTCCCCGGTATTTCCTCCATGTTGGAAATGATCATCTAGACCCCCTTGATTGATGCGTCAGGCTGCGGGGTGCCGGAACAACCCCGCCGCCGCTTTGATAACCGGACAACGCAAGCACCATATTGGTTGATAATCTCCTAACCTTACGCCCATCGGTGGGTGACGGTCACCGGGTCCTCATCCACCACCGGGCCGGGCGATGGCGTCGAAAGTGGTGCCGAGCGGGGTTTCCAGGCAAGATCGGGGCGCGAGGAGAGGGATACCATGAGCGAAACACACGACGGCGTGCGCCTTGGCGTGGTCAAGCCGAAACTGCATCCAAAATCGTTAGAGGATCTGGCGGCGCTGCTGCCCGGCGATATCGAGATGATCCCGGAATACATCGGGTTCGCCTATGGCTCGCTGGACGAGTTCCGCAATGCCATGCCGACCTATGAGGAAAAAGTGGCGGCGCTGGCAGCGCAGCATTGCGACCTGATTCACCCCGAAGGCGCGCCGCCCTTCATGATGCAGGGCTACGCGGCTGAGTGCGCCTACATCAAGAAATGGGAAGCCGCCTATGGCGTGCCTGTCTTCACCACGGGCTCGACCCAGGTGGCGGCCATGCGCGCGCTCGGCATCACGCGGTTCGTCGGGTACACGCCGTTCGCGGGCGAGTTGGCGCAAGCCTTTGCCCGCTATTTCACCGATGCCGGTTTCGAGGTTCTCTCCATGGGGAAGCCCATCGCGGAGGACGAGGATGTCTATCAGCTCACCACAGAAGAGATCCGTGACCGCATCATCGGCTCTTTTGCCCGCGAGCCGGCGGGCGCGCAAGCGCTTTACATCCTGGGATCCGATTGGCGGGCCCTGGACGTGCTGTTGGATGTGGAAACGGCGATCGGCGTGCCGGTGCTGCACCCGGTGGTGGTGCGCTGCTGGTACATCTTGACCCAATTGGGCCGCCACCAGACATTCACCGGCCACGGCCAGTTGCTGTCGCAGATGCCGCCCTTCGCCGCCCCCGAATAGGGGCGGCGGCGAGCAATCATTGAAACCGGTTTGGGGCCGTCTTTGGGGCGCTAGGCTTCCGCCTTTTCCCGGGCCTTTTCGCCGGCGAGGCCATCGGGCTCGCCGGGATAGTTGTAGTGCAGCGTCTTAAACAGCGACTTGTTCTGCGGTCCGATGCCGACGCGGCGCTTGGAGCCGTCATTGGCCGATGCCACGACCTGCAGCAGGTGCAGCTCTTCGTCGCCGGTCTGGTTGAAGCTGTAGCGCGCATAACGCGGCACCATGATGCCCTCGCCGGGGCCGAAGATGCCGATGGTGTCGCCGTCGACGTTCTTCCATTCCACCTTGCCCTGGATCACGAACCAGAAGCCGTCGGCATCGGGATGACAATGGATATTGGTGTCGCCACCGTTTGGCAGGACTTGCACGGTGCCGCGCACCAGGCTGCCCTTGCACAGCCGCACATGGGCGCGCCGGCCATCGGGAATGTCATCGGGGCGGACGAACTTGAACGGCGTGAAATCCTCTTCCTTCTTGCGGAAGAAGGCTTCCTTCTTCGCCGCGCCGCGCAGCTGCTCGTGGGTGATGGTGTCGGTGGTCTTGTCGGTCAGTTCACTGGGGATTTCTGTTGGTTCGACGGTCGCCATGGCTTCCTCCTTCGGGCCGATCTCGGGAATTCTTATTGGGTGGAAGCGGCGCGCAAGCAATTCCGCGTGCTGTCGTGCTCCACCGTGGGAGATTCTACCCCGCCTGAATGAATGATACCAGCCCGCGGGTTCCATTCGGTTAACGCCGATGCCCGCAATTGAGCACGGATGGACCATCGCCTAAGATGCCGCCATGCCGCGCGTCCGTCACTCCGCCTTTCTTGCGAGTCCCCAATTCGCCTATGTCTACGCCGTTTTGCCCCCCTTGTTCTGGTCCGGGAACTTCCTGATCGCCCGAATCATGCGGCACGATATTCCCCCCATCCAGATGTCCTTTTGGCGATGGGCCGTGGCGTTCGCGTTCCTGATTCCTTTCGCTGCGGCTCAGTTCCGTGGCCAGGGCGCGCAGATCCGCAAGGAGTTGCCGTTCCTTCTGGTGTTGGGGGCTGTCGGGATCACCGCATTCAATTGCTTCCTCTATTCGGCGATGCACTACACGACGGTGGTCAATGCCTCGCTGATCAACACCCTGATGCCGGTGATGTGCTTCCTGTTCGCGCTCGTTCTGTTGCATGAGAGGCTGCGGCTTCACCAGATCGCCGGGGTGATCGCCGCCTTCCTGGGTGCCGCCCTGATCGTTGCCCGGGGCGATGTGACGACGCTTACGGCCCTGGCCCTCAACAGGGGCGACCTGTTGGTGATGGGAGGCCTCACATTCTGGGCGGTCTATACCGTGCTGATCCGCTGGCGCCCGACGAAATTGCCGATCCTTGTTTTCCTGGCGACAACCATCGCCATCGGCGCGGTGTTCCATTTGCCTTTGGTCGCGTGGGAGGCGTCCCAAGTCGGCGGCTTCACCCTCAACGCCGCCTCGGCTGCATCGATCCTGTATTTCGCTATTTTTTCGTCGCTGCTGGCCTATGTATTGTGGAACAAGGCGGTGGCCACCATCGGTCCGGGACGGACCGGCATGTACATGTACCTGATGCCGGTGTTCGGCGCGGTGCTGGGCGTGGGTCTGCTGGGCGAGCCTTTCCTCGGCTATCACCTTGCCGGGATCATCATGATCTTTGTCGGTATCACCTTGGTCAACCGAGCGCCGCGCCCGGGATAATCTCGACGCGGCTAAGTAATTGGGGGTAGCAAACCCGGGTGCGCCACATTACTGTTGGCGCCGGCATCGTCCGGGAGGCGATCGGCGGCAAGACCCAGAAAGGGCAATAGGCCGAGGATGCGCCGTTCCGGGCACGAGATTTTTCGCAATTGGGAGGTAGGACAATGGCGTCAAAAAGTTTTGTTAATTCGGCGGTCTTCGCGGCGGCGTCCGCGCTGGCATTGGGCATTGGCAGCGGTCCGGGTGTCGCGGCGTTCCCGGAAAAGCCTGTCACCGTTTATGTCGGCGCCGGCGCCGGTGGCAGCACCGACGCGGGTGCGCGCATCCTTTCGAAAGCCATGGAAAAGATCCTCGGTCAGCCCATGGTCGTCGTCAACAAGCCTGGCGGCGGCGGATCAAAGGCGCTGGTGCTGTTGAAGAAGGCGGCGCCCGATGGCTACACGGTTGCCTATGCCTTTGGCCATCACGTCGGGTTCCAGCCCCATTACCGGCGCACGAAGTCGCTCTACTGGGCCAAGGATTTCGATTATGTGGGTTCGATCACGGTGCCGCATCAGTCGATCGTTTCGCTCGCCGGCCGCGGTTGGAAGACCCTTTCGGAAATGGCCGCTAAGCTGAAGAAAGAAAACAAGCCCCTGCGCCTGGTCTATTCCGGCGGTCCAGGACGGCTGGTGGGTGAGGCCATCGGTGCGCATTATGGGATCCAGGCACAGATTATCCGCGTTCGGGGCGGTGGCAATTCCATGCAGCGGGTGCTGGGCGGCCACGTCGACGTGGTCTTCACCGGCGGCGCCCATGTCAAGCACACCGACGCCGGCAAGACCATGGTGATCGGCACTGTCAGTGATTCGCGCAATCCTGATTATCCCAACGCGCCGACCCTGAAGGAGATGGGTGTCGGGGTATCGACCGAGACCCTGCAGCTGATGGTCGCGCCCAAGGGTATATCCGGGCCGGCCCTCAAGAAGCTGCAGGACGCGTTCTCGAAGGTGCGCAGCGATCCCGAAATCGTCAAACTCTACCGGAAGAATCTGCGAATGGTCATGGATACCCGGAGCCCACAGGAGCTCGAGGCCTATATGCAGAAGCTCGAGAAGAACTATATCGCCCTGATCAAGAAGTTCGATAAGCCCAGCAAGAAGAAGAAATAGGCGGCTTTGGGCCGCGCGCGTCGTCCGCGCGGCCCACTTCGCCGCCCTTGATCGGGACGGGTTCCTATCATGCGACGAGCCGACATTATCTCGGCGGCCCTGCTGTTGGCGTTTGGGCTGCTTGTGATTTTCGTGGTCATCCCCATCTGGGTGCCGGGCCACGAAGGGGGCAATTACGGGCTGCTCGCCCAGGATGCGCCCTATCTCACCATGATCGTGGCGACCGGCCTTGCGCTCGTCTTTCTGGTGCGCCGCCTGTTCATCGATCACAGCGATGAGGACGCCCCCATCCCCAAGGAGAGTTGGGGATTCCTTGCGCTCGTCGCGGTCGTTCTGATTGCCACCCTGTTTCTCATGGAGTTTGTGGGCGTGCTTGCCGGCGGGCCCTTCGTCGTCGCGGTGATGATGTACATGATGGGCGAGCGCCGTCCGCTCGCCATCGGCGTGACCGCGGTGGTGGCACCGATCGCCGTCTGGGCGTTCTTCTGGAAACTCCTGGAATTTCCCCTGCCGTGACGGAGCGCTGAGATGGACGTCATTCTGGCGGGGCTTGCCCAGGCCTTTACCTTCTACAACATGGCGATGATTTGCCTCGGCGTGTTCATCGGCATCGCCGTCGGCGCCATTCCCGGACTGAACGGTCCGATGGCCATCGCCATCGCCGTGCCGTTGACCTTCTTCATGGGCCCGCTGGCCGCCATCGCTTTCCTTGTGGGCATCAACAAGGGGGCGAATTTCGGCGGCGCCATTTCCGCCTGCCTGATCAATATTCCGGGTGCTGCCGAAGCGATCTCGACGACCTTCGACGGCTATCCTCTGACCAAGAAAGGCAAGGGGCTGAAAGCGCTGAAGATGGCGCTCTATTCTTCGGTGTTTGGCGATTTCTTTTCCGACATCATCTTGATCTGCGTCGCGGCTCCGTTCGCGATTTTGGCGCTGACCATGGGATCGGCGGAGTTGTTCGCGCTGATGCTGTTTGCCCTGACCTTTATCGCGGCGTTGGTCGGCCGGTCGGTCATCAAGGGATTGGTCGCCGCGGTGCTTGGGTTGTTCCTTTCGACCGTGGGGCTCGATTCAGAGGCGTCCACCCCGCGCATGACCTTCGGCGAGATCGAGCTGGAAGAAGGCATTCCATTGTTGGCGCTGGTGATCGGCATGCTGGCCCTGTCCGAGATCTTGGTCCAGATCGAAAAGGACTGGCGCAGCCGCAAGGAGGGTGCCGGAAAGGGCGAGACCGACATCTACAAACGCAGCCCCAATCGGGAGGACAACATCGTCACTTGGGCCGAATGGTGGGAATGTTTTCGAACCACGGTGCGGTCTTCGGTGATCGGCACGGTGATCGGTGCGATCCCGGGTCTGGGGTCGACGCTGGCGGGATTCCTCGGCTACGGGGCGGCAAAAAGGGCGTCAAAAACGCCTGAGGAGTTCGGTCAGGGCAAGCTGGAAGGCGTGGCCGCGGCGGAAGCCGCCAACAGCGCCACCGTCGGCGCC
>JAHEKA010000514.1 GCA_024638585.1 Rhodospirillales bacterium | reverse complement strand
CCATGCGGCCAGCAGGTCGGGATTATGCGCCATGACCCGGTAGACATTCAGCTTGCCGGCAAAGCCGTCGCGCAGGTGGCCGAGGTGGGCGGGCCAGTCGGCGTCGGTGAGGGGCGGCAGGGGCATGATCGCCAGCCTAGCAGGATTGCCGCCCGCAAGAAAGCCGCGCCTCAGCCCCGGGTCGAGGCGATGGCGGCAAGCGGCGTGGTCTGCGGCGGGTTGGCGAAGGTTGGGCCGACGGTGTCGCGGTAAGTCGCGAAAGGTTTCGAGTTAAGGAAGGCCTGCTTGGTGGCGTCGTCGGGGAACTCGAGGAGGCCGATGAATTCGGTGGGCTCGTCGGTGGCGAAGCAGCTGTAGTCGAGACCTTGGATGGCCTCGGATTTCAGCCCCACCACCAGGGCCTGCATCGCGCGGGTCTGGGCGGCGTGGTCGGCGGCGGATTTCAGGGTGTAGCGGACGAGGAGGCTCATGGGCTGGGATCCTTTCGGGCGGGTCAGGGTCCGGATCAGACGATAGATCGCGGGGCGAGGCAAGTGTCCCCACGGGGACATGGGGTCAAGCCGCTGATCTTGTTACTGCTAGCGGTAACGGCCTCGGGGGCCGGCCGGCGGCCCGGGTTGCCGCGCGACCGCGTCGATGCCCTGTGCCGTGGCGGTTTGACACATCGGCGCGGTCGCCGTTCCGGTACGATGCCACAGTCGTCCTGCCCGATCACAGTCACGCGGTGTGGTCCCTGCTAGAGGGCGACAGCGACTTTTCGACGCGCTGGGGCGCAGTCAAGTCCCGGTTCGCCCGAAACGTCAAATCCGGGTGTAGGGTGTGCATCTGACGCCACGCTTGATGACGGGGGCTTGGCATCATTTCGCGGGTGATTGGCGTGTTTCGAAATCCTTCAAGGATTTCGGGGCGCTTTCTTTTGAAGAAAGCGTGTCCGGCGGAGGGGTCAGCCAACGAACCGGGGCGCGGTTGCAGAAGATCACAAATTGACCGGAGTTCTCGGCCACCCGGTAGCCGCGCCGGTGGATCTCGCGCAGGAACAGATCGATCCCGGCGAAGCGTTCGATGTCCCTTGCCTTGCGCCGGATTACGGCGCCCTGCTGAACGGCCTTGGAGGTGAAGAGGTCCCTTAGCCAGACTTCCGGCGACAGCGGGGAGTTTCGGTTTTGCATCGGGGAAGGGTGCGGGAAGAGTGGTTAACAATGGGTGTAGGGCGCGTGATTTTGAGCGCCGGATTTATTGCGGTGTAGTTGGTGCGTGCAGGCACGCACCCTACGCTTGCTTTGCTCGAAGCCCCACATTTTTGGGCGGGCCCGCACGCCCGGCGCGGAGCCAGCCACCGGCCCCGGCTCAGACGATGGCTTGCCACGTGCGGTGGGTGAACCCGGCCATCCGGTGCGGCACCACCCACCCTACATCTCATGTCGACTTGGCCTGCTATTCGTCGTCGAATTCCAGGACGCCCTCGCCGTCTTTATAGGTTTTGTTGGTCACAATATCCGGGCTGCCGGGACCAAAACCGCAGCCACCGCATGGAAAGTTGTTGTTGGAGGCGGGTTCCGCCGTACCGTTGGCAATTCCCGCACCGCGGATTTCACCTTCACCCGGCAGCCCTGCGTTTGAAACGGTTTTCCCGGACCTGAAATTCTCTAGTTCTCCAGAAAATGTAGCGCCCGAAATCAGAGTAATGCATACAATCGCGGCACCCAATAATTGAAGCAGTTTCATTGTCTCCCCCATCGCAATTAAACTCGGCAAGTATAACGCCACTGCTCGGTGGAGCAATGTATTATTCCATTAGCTATCTCCCCCGCCGCTTCACATTCCCGCCACGCTGCCCGGCCCGCCCCGCCGTCGACCGGCCCGACGACTTCACCGCCGCCTCGCCCGCCGCCTCGACCGCCGATTGCCGCGCCAGGGGATCGTCGTGGATCGCCAGATCGACCGCTTCCAGCCGCTTGACCTCGTCGCGCAACCGCGCCGCTTCCTCGAATTCCAGGTTCTCGGCGGCCTTGCGCATGTCGACCCGCAGTGCGTCGAGATGCGCCTGCAGATTGGCGCCGACCATCGCCTTGTCGACCTTCGCCGTCACCCGGTTCATGTCCACGTCGCCCTTGTAGAGGCCCGACAGCACGTCCTCGACGTTCTTGCGGATCGTCTGCGGCGTGATGCCGTGTTCCAGGTTATACGCCTCCTGCTTGGCGCGCCGCCTGTTGGTCTCGCGCAGCGCGCGCTCCATCGAGCCGGTCACCCGGTCGGCATACATGATGACGCGGCCATCGGCGTTGCGCGCGGCGCGGCCGATGGTCTGGATCAGCGAGGTCTCTGACCGCAGGAAGCCCTCCTTGTCGGCGTCAAGAATGGCCACCAGCCCGCATTCGGGAATATCCAGCCCCTCGCGCAGCAGGTTGATGCCAACCAGCACGTCGAAGGCGCCGAGGCGCAGGTCGCGCAGGATCTCGATGCGTTCCAGCGTGTCGATGTCGGAATGCATATAGCGCACCCGGATGCCCTGCTCGTGCAGGTATTCGGTCAGGTCCTCGGCCATGCGCTTGGTCAGGGTGGTGACCAGCGTGCGATAGCCCTGATCGGCCACGCGGCGGAC
>JAHEKA010000513.1 GCA_024638585.1 Rhodospirillales bacterium | reverse complement strand
TGGAAGGAAGGCGACGGCGGGCGCTACATCGGCACGGAATGCCTGGTCATCAACCGGGATCCCGATAGCGGCTGGGTCAATGTCGGCACCTATCGCTCGATGATCCATGACGGCAAGACCCTTGCCGTCTTCATCGAACCCGGCAAGCACGGCGACCTGATTCGTAAGAAATACTGGGCCCGGGGCGAGGCCTGCCCGATGGTGATCTGCGTCGGCCAGGCGCCGGTGCTGGGCAACGTGGCGGGCACGCCGTCGCGGTACGGCTTGTCGGAATACGAGACCGCGGGCGGCCATATCGGGCGGCCGATCGACACCGTGCGCGGGCCGCTGACCGATCTGCCAATCCCCGCCGATGCCGAGGTCGCGTTCGAAGGCTTCATGCCGCCCATCGAGGAAGAAAGCGTGCCCGAGGGGCCGTTCGGCGAATGGCCGGGCTATTACGCCTCCGCCATACGTACCGAAACGGTGCTGAAAATCGGCGCGGTCTACCACCGCAACCAACCGATCCTGATCGGCCAACCCCCGGCCCTGCCCACCTATCCCGGCCGCCAGCCGTCGATCCGCGCCATGGCCGCATTGTGGGATGCGCTGGAAGCCGCCGGCGTGCCCGGCATTGAAGGGGTGTGGAAACCCTTGGGCGGCGGGGTCAGCTTCATCAACGTGGTTTCGGTCAGTCAGCTTCACGCGGGACACGCCAAGATGGCCGGCCTGGTGGCGGCCGGCTGCGGCCCCGGGGCCTACATGACCCGGATCGTCATCGTGGTCGACGACGACATCGACATCACCGACCCGGCGGAGGTGATGTGGGCACTGGCGACGCGCTGGGATCCCAAGACCCAGACCGACTTCATCGACGATTGCTGGACCGGCTATATCGACCCCCACCTTTCACCGGACAAGCGCGCGGCCGATAACCTGACGACGACGCGGGCCATCATCTACGCGGTGCGCCCCTATCATTGGAAGGATGAATTCCCGGCGGTCAACGCCGTAGACAAGGATTACGCCGAGGCGATTCGCGCCAAATGGGCGGACCAGCTTCCCTTCCTCGAGCGCAAGACCGATTAGGGGCCGCCCCGTGAACGACGACCTCCTCAAGGCGTTCGACGCCAAACTGGCCCAAGCCAATATCTACGGCCAGTGGACGTCGGACCGCATGCTGCAGAACGTGATGGACGGTCCCCGGCCGGCGGGAGAGGCACATGTGTGGAAACGCGACACCATGCGGGCACTTTTGGACGAAGCCTGCACGGTCATGCCGGAAAGCTTCACGGCGCGCCGTTCCCTGATGTTCAACAACCCCGGCCTGCCGCGCGGCACCACCCACACCATGGCCATGGGCATGCAGCTGATCCAGCCGGGTGAAATCGCCTGGGCGCACCGCCATTCCATTTCGGCGCTGCGCTTCACCATCGAGGGATCCAAGAACCTGTTCACCGTGGTCGACGGCGAAGCCTACCCCATGGAGGATTTCGATCTTGTCCTGACCCCGGGCTGGACCTGGCACGATCATCACAACGAGTCCGATGCCCCCGCCATCTGGCTGGACGTGCTCGACGTGCCCCTGATCGGCGCCCTCAACCAGGCGTTCTACGAACCCTTTGGCGAGGACCGCCAGCCCCTGGCCAATGAGGCGGAGTCCATGACGGCGCGTACCGCGGCCCTGCGGCCCGCCTGGGAAGCGCGCCCCGATGGCCGCACGGCCGTGCGCTATCCCTGGAAGGACGCCGAGGCCGCGCTCAAAAGGATGGCCGGCGCAGACGGCAGCCCCTATGACGGCATCGCCCTTGAATACGTCAATCCGATCACCGGCGGCCCCACGTTGCCGACCCTGACCTGCTGGCTGCAATGGCTCAAGCCGGGCCAGGAGACGAAGACCCACCGGCGCACGTCGAGCGCCGTCTGTTTCGTCGTCCGCGG
Organism: Rhodospirillales bacterium; assembly: GCA_024638585.1. Classification (GTDB taxonomy): domain Bacteria; phylum Pseudomonadota; class Alphaproteobacteria; order SMXQ01; family SMXQ01; genus SMXQ01. The sequence continues at coordinate 684 of JAHEKA010000513.1, read as the reverse complement.
CGAAGGCCGCACGGTGGTCGACGGTGTCGAGCTCGACTGGGCCGCCGGCGATGGATTCTGCATTCCCAATTGGGCGTGGCATCATCACGTGAACACCCGGGCCGGCGACGAAGCGATCCTGTTCACGGTCCACGACATGCCGCTGCTATCCGCCATCGGCCTTTACCGGGAAGAGCCGGAAAACACGCTGCGCACCCAGCCCCTGCCCCCGGTCGCGGGCGACAGGGCGAGAAAGACATAAGAATTGAAAGCAAGGGAGGGTTTCACCGCATGACGCGTTCGCACAAGGATCTCAGGGCCTATATCGATGTCCTTGAGGAGGCGGGCAAATTGCGCCGCATCACCACGCCGATCAACAAGGACACCGAACTCCATCCCCTGGTGCGGCTGCAATTCCGCGGTCTTGAGGAAAACGACCGCAAGGCCTTCCTGTTCGAAAACGTCCATGACGCCAAGGGCAAAAAATTCGACATTCCGGTGCTGATCGCCGCCATGGCGGGATCGGCGGATATCTACGCGCTCGGCATGGGCTGCGCAGTGGAAGAGATCCCCGATGTCTGGAACCACGCGCTGGACAATCCGCTGGATCCGGTGGTGGTGGACTCGGGCCCCTGCCAGGAGGTGGTGATCGAGGGCGCGCAGCTGGAGAAGGAAGGGCTTGGCCTGCTGCCGGTGCCCATCTCG
>JAHEKA010000512.1 GCA_024638585.1 Rhodospirillales bacterium | reverse complement strand
AGGGCAACCTTGCCCGCAAGACCCACGCGGGTGGCCCACCGGACCATCTCACCAAGTGTCCAGATACCGGTTTTGGCGGCGTTTTCGGTCATGGGATCATCAGGCCATACCTGCGCCGATCCAGGCGCCGCGCCCTTTCGGGGCGCCGAATGGCTTCATTTTACGCCCCGGACGACCTGGATGTCCAACTCACGCAGCTTCTTGCGAAGCGTATTGCGGTTGAGCCCCAGCAGCTCGGACGCCTTGATCTGATTGCCCCGCGTCGCTCCCAGACACACCGTCAACAAAGGCCGTTCGACCTCCTTGACGATCCGGTCGTAGAGGCCGGGCGGCGGCAGCCCGTCCTTGTGGGCAGAGAAATAGTCCCTCAGGTGCCGCTCCACGGCGGAACCCAGATTCTCGCTGCCGCGGTCTTCGGGCTCGGCGGCACTGGCGGGTGCTTCCGACAACTCGGCCTCGATGACGTCGGCACCGATGAGCTCCTGGGAATAGAGCGCCGCCAGCCGGCGCACGAGATTCTCCAGCTCCCGCACATTGCCCGGCCAGCGATAGGCCCTCAGCCGCTCCATCGCCGTCTCGTCCACGCGCTTTTCCGGCAGCCCCTCCGAGGCCGCCTGGGCAAGGAAGTGTCGAACCAGGGCGGGCACGTCCTCGGCCCGCTCGCGCAGCGGGGGCAATCGGATCGGCACCACGTTGAGGCGGTAGAACAGGTCCTCGCGGAACAGGCCCTGGGACACCAGGCGCCGCAAATTGTGATGGGTCGCGGCGATGATCCGCACATTGGTGCGGATCGGCGTGCGGCCGCCCACCGTGGTGTATTCCCCTTCCTGCAGCACGCGCAGCAGACGGGTCTGGGCCTCGACGGGCATGTCGCCGATCTCATCCAGGAACAGGGTGCCGCCCTCGGCCTGCTCGAACCGGCCGATATGGCGCTGAGTGGCTCCGGTGAAGGCGCCGCGCTCATGGCCGAACAGTTCGCTCTCGATCAGCTCCCTCGGAATCGCCGCCATGTTGATCGCGACGAACGAACCCGCCCGGCGCGGTCCGTAATCGTGAAGTGCCTTGGCCACCAGCTCCTTGCCGGTCCCGGATTCGCCGGTGATCATGACCGTCAGATCGGTGGCGATCAGCCGGGCAAGCGTGCGGTAGATCTCCTGCATGGCCGGCGAACTGCCGATCAGGGGCAACTGCTCTTCGTCGCCGCGGCCTTCGTCTCGCCGCTCGGTCCGTCCGGTCGGCTGGGACAGCGCCTTTTTCACGACGGCGACGAGCTCGCTCAGATCGAACGGCTTGGGGAGATATTCGAAGGCGCCGCGCTGGGCCGCCTTGACGGCCGTCAGGAGGGTGTTTTGCGCGCTCATGACGACGATCCGAAGATCGGGCCGAAGCTTGCGAATCCTGGGCAAAAGGTCGAGCCCGTTCTCATCGGGCAGCACCACGTCGGTGATGACCAGATCGCCCTCGCCGTCCTCGACCCATTTCCAAAGGGTCGCGGCGTTGGACGTGGCGCGAACCATATAGCCGTTACGGCTCAGCGCTTGGGTCACGACCACCCGAATGGCCTGGTCGTCATCGGCCACCAATACAGTGCTTTCCGCCATCAGGCCCCCTCCCTTTCGCGGTACGCGGGCAGATACACCCGAAACGTCGTGCAACCAGGCTCACTGGTGAACTCGATCATGCCGCCATGGTCGCCGACGATCTTGGCCACCAGGGCAAGCCCCAGCCCCGTACCGCCGGATTTGGTGGTCACGAAAGGATCGAACAGATGGGCCTGGATGTCATCGGGGATGCCCTCGCCGTTGTCGCTGATGGTGATGACCAGGGGCAGCTGGGTCCGCCGGTCGGACCCGGGCCGGGCCAGGCGCAGGCCATGCTGATAGCCGGTCGATATCGAGATTTCGCCGTTCTGTTCATCGGCGGCCTCGGCGGCGTTCTTGACCAGATTGAGGAACACCTGGATCAACTGGTCTCGGTCTCCCGCCACCGGCGGCAAAGACGGATCGTAGCGTTCGCGGAACCGGATATGACGGGCAAAACCATTCTCCGCCAGCTTCCGCACATGTTCCAGAACCTGGTGGATATTGACCGCAGACTGCCCGATATTGGGTGGCTCCGAAAACGCCTCCATGCTGTCCACCAGGGCGCAGATTCGGTTGGTCTCGTCGCAGATCAGGTGGGTCAGTTCGCGGTCCTCGTCACTGGCACCCTGCTCAAGAAGCTGGGCCGCGCCGCGGATGCCCGAAAGCGGATTCTTGACCTCATGGGCCAGCACCGCCGCCATGCCGGTCAACGACCGTGCCGCACTGCGGCTCGAAATCTCTCCCGTCATCTTCGACGCGATGGTGCGGTCGTGGAACGACACGACGACGGATCCGGGCTCATCGGCGATGGGCGCCACCTGGATCGTGACCAAACGGTTCCCCGTGCGCGGCGTCTGCAAGGCGACGCCGTATTCCGACAGGCTGCTGCCGGAGCGGCGAACTTGGTCGATCATCACGAACAGAGGACCGTCGGCGGGGACCAGGTCGTCGAGGTTGCGGCCGCACAGCCAGGATGAACTGGCATCGAAGAATTGCTCCGTCGCCTGGTTGACGTAACGGACGC
>JAHEKA010000511.1 GCA_024638585.1 Rhodospirillales bacterium | reverse complement strand
TATAACGGCCAGCCCCATGTGGTGATGATGGCGACGCCGCGTGACCTTGAGGATTTCGCGCGCGGTTTTTCCCTGTCCGAAGGCGTGTTGGCATCAGCGGCCCAGATCGCCGATGTCAAGGTGGACGAGGTCGAGGGCGGCATCATGATCAACGTCAAGACCGTGCCCAAGGCCAAGGTGGCAAAGGAGCGCCAGGCTCGATCGTTGGAGGGACGCACCGGCTGTGGTATCTGCGGCATGCAGAGGCTGGATCAGGTGGTGCGCAACGTGCGTCCCGTAAAGCCCGGGTTCAAGGCCGATCCCCGGGCGATCGCCCGGGCCTTCGCCGAACTGCCCGAGCGCCAGGTCATGAACCGCGACAACAAGTCACTGCACGCCGCCGCCTGGTGCGGACCCGATGGAGAAATCCGTTTCCTGCGCGAGGACGTCGGCCGTCATACCGCCCTCGATAAGTTGATCGGGGCCCTGGCCCAGGCCGATGCCGACACCGCGGGCGGGTTCGTGGTGATGACCAGCCGCTGCAGCTTTGAATTGGTACAAAAGGCGTCCTCCGTGGGCATTCCCTGCCTCGCCACGGTCTCCGCGCCGACCTCGCTGGCGCTTGATCTTGCCGGCCGCGCCGGTTTGGTGATCGCTTCGCTTTCCAGTGACGGTGTCGTGCTGTTCGATTCCGAACGACGGGCGGAGGCCCTGCCGTGACCGTTGCCGATATCGTCCGCATGGCCAACCAGATATCCGATTTTTTCGCTGCCTATCCCCATGACGCCGCCGTGCGTGAGACGGCGACGCATCTCAGGAATTTCTGGGATCCGCGCATGCGGTCCCAACTATCCGCCCATCTTGCGACCGGAGGCGAAGGCCTAAGCGAGATCGCCCTTGAGGCCGCGCGCAGCCTGGAGCAGGGCGCCGAGGCTGGCCCCTGACACGTCCGGCGCCATCCGAGTATTTCACCGGTCTGCCGACGCGCCGTTTGACGTCAACAGGCCTGGCTGCTCTGGACGGGTGCTTAAGTGACGGTGTATAAGCCCGCCAGATTAAACAAACCCGGTGCCTGCTGGAGATCCGAATGCCGGAATTGAAGCTTAAAGTTACGGCCATCAAAGAGCTGACGCCCAGCATCAAGATGTTCGAGTTGACCAACGCCGAAGAGGGCGATTTGCCTCGGTTTCAGGCCGGGGCCCATATCGACGTCCACACCGGGGCAGGCGTGTTGCGGTCCTATTCGCTGGCCAATGATCCCAAGGAGACGCACCGCTATGTCACCGCCGTCCTACGCGAGCCGGAAGGCGGCGGCGGGTCGAAATGGATGCATGACGAAGTGAAGGTCGGCGACGTCCTGACGACGAGCGAGCCGATCCAGAATTTTCCGCTTAACGAGCGTGCGCCACGCACGATCCTGCTGGCCGGCGGCATCGGCATCACGCCGATTCTGGCGATGGGGTACCGCTTGCGGTCCCAACGCCTGCCGTGCCATCTGCATTACTGCACAAAATCGCCCGAAGACACCGCCTTCATGGATGAGATCAAGGCGCTGTTCGGCGACGATGTCACCTTCCACCATGACGGTGGCGACCCGTCAAAGGGAATCGATCTCAAGGGAAACTTCGGCACCCGGCCCGACGGCGCCCATCTCTATGTCTGCGGCCCTGCCGGATTGATCCGCGCAGCCCAGGAGGCCGCGTCCGACGACTGGCCGGAAGACGCGGTGCATGTGGAGCTCTTCACCAGCGCCCGGACCGAGGAGGAGACAGCCGCCCTGGAGGCCAAGGCTGCCACCGACGAATCCTTCGAAGTTGAACTTGCGCGCAGCGGTGAGACGCTGACCGTGCCGCCGGACAAGTCGATCCTGGACGTATTGTTGGATTCCGGCTACGGCGTGCCCTATGCCTGCGAGGAAGGGTGGTGTGGCGCCTGTGTCATCGATCTCGTCTCCGGCAAGGCGGATCACCGCGACGAGGTGTTGAGCGACGAGGAAAAGGAATCGAATTCCAAGATTCAGGTATGCATCTCCCGCGCCCTGCCCGGAGAGAAACTGGTCCTCGACCTCTAGCTTTTTCCGTGAGAACAGGCCTAGCGGGCGCGGCGCCATGACCAGCCGCCCCGCTCCAGGTTTTCCTGGACCACCGCGCGCATGACCTCGCGCACGGCGGTGGCGGCGTTCGATGTGGGGCGGCGCCCCGAATAGGTGAGATACATCTTGCGCGATAGCGTGGGGCGGGCGAACGGCCGCGCGGTTAGACGTCCGTCCTCGACCTCACGCCGCACGGCGCCGAGGGGCAGGATGGTATAGCCGATGCCCTTGGCCACCATCTCCTTGGTGGCGATCACCGAATCGATCTCCAGTGCGATGCTGATCTCGATGCCCTTGGCATTGGCGGCTTCCTCGACGATCGCGCGCAATCCCGAAGTCGCGCTGGTCAGGATCAGCGGCAGGCCGGCCAGGGCGGTGATCCTGGCTGTCTTCGATGCGGGCTTCGCCTCGTCGCCGGCGGGACCGATCAGGCAGAGGTCCTCGGTCACCAGCGGTTCGCACACCAGACCATGAACGGCGGACGGATTGTAGGAATAGGCAATGTCCAGGCGATCGTCCTCGACCCGCGCCATCAGGTC
>JAHEKA010000510.1 GCA_024638585.1 Rhodospirillales bacterium | reverse complement strand
GGTTTTCCTCGTTTCATTGCGTCGTGGACCCAAGAAACCCGGTCTTGAGGGGTGGCAGGCCCCGGCGATGCTGTTTACCTACATGGTCTTTTTCTCTTTCGCCTACCTGTTCCTGAGCGCCGGCACGGGCGCGCTGATTCTGTTCGGCGCGGTCCAGCTGACGATGTTCAGTGCGTCTCTACGCAGCGGCGAGCATTTTCCATTGCTGTCCTGGCTCGGGCTCGTCCTGGCTATCGTCGGGCTGATCTACCTGGTGTGGCCGGGGGTGACCGCCCCCGATCCGCTCGGCGCGTTGCTGATGGCGGTTGCCGGGATTGCTTGGGGGTTTTATTCCCTGTCGGGCCGGGGCGCGGCCGACCCGTTGCAGGCCACCGCCCGAAACTTCGTACTCGCGTTACCCTTCGTTCTGGTCGTGAGCGTGGTGTTCCTCCACCAACTGGATTTTTCCGTGACCGGCGTCGCCCTCGCGGTTGCTTCCGGGGCCCTCGCGTCGGGATGCGGATATGCCATTTGGTACGCGGCTCTTCCCGGCTTGAGCGGCACCCAGGCGGCAACGGTGCAACTCTCGGTCCCGGTCATCGCGGCGTTCGGCGGAGTCGTCTGGATCGACGAGGCCATTTCCCTCCGGCTTTTAGTGGCAAGTGCAGCGACCTTGGGCGGGGTGGCTTTGGTCCTCGTGAGAAGGGCCGCCAGATCGGATTGAAAACCCTTCGGTGACATCGTCCTCTCCTGTGAGCGTCGCGCTCATTTTCCGCGCCTGCTGTCGCTGCTATCCCTCCAGAATGATCCGGGTCAGCTCGTCGGGCATGCTCAGCATCGGGTAATGCCCGGTATCCAGCTCATGCCAGCGCGCGTTGAGACCTTCGGCCGTGCGCCGTTGATGGGCCTCGCCGGGCTTGCCTGCCTGACGGCAGAACACCACCGCGGCGTCCCAGTCCTGATCCCAGAATTTTTCCAGCACAACCGGCTCTTCCGAAACACCGAGCGGATGGATCGTGGACCGGTCTGCGGCCCATTGGGCGAGCTCTTCATCCATGTCCAGGCGGAAGCGTTCCAACCGCGCCTCCCGGGTGGGCCCGGCGGCGTGCTCGGCCTTGACCTGGCCGGTCCCGCTGACGATGTCGCGGATGCGCTCCCCATGCTTGAGCGCCAAGGCATCGGCGAACACCAGCCGGGAGATTCGTTCGCGGGCGAGTTCTGCCGTCTTCGCCAACATCATGCCGCCGGACGACGCGCCCACCAGCACCACGTCGCGTAGGTCTTCTGACCACAGGAAGCCTGCCAATTCTTCGGCCTGGGTCTCGGTGGTGATGCCCGGGCGGGCCTGGAAGGCGCGTTCGCCGCAGCCGTCGAGGGAGGGTGCGAAGACCAAGTGACCGGCATCGCGCAGCCGCGTCGCCACCGGTTTCCAGATCCAGCCCCCCTGATAGGAGCCATGAATAAGCAAGAACGTGGTCACGATGATCCTCCCCAAATTGGCGTCGCCCCGTCGCGCGGTGCCCGGCCCGTTGCCATTGATTGTGGCCTTATTCCGCCGCGCTGGCCGGGAAATCCGTCATTCGGCAGTCGACGCCGTTGGCGGCGAGCGCGTCCAGGAACATCTGGTGGATCCGTGGATCCTGATCCTCGAATTCCACCTGCCCACCGCCGTCCTTGACGCTGACATCGACCCCCAGCTTGGCTTTGTGGTTGCGTTCCGTAAACGGAAAGCGGCTGTTGCCAATGGCGGTCGCCATATAGCGTGCGGGTTCGGGGCCGGTGTTGAAGTGTTGGTGATACATCTGGTCCGGTGGTGCGAACATCCAGCCGTCGGTCCAATCGACGCGGACAAAGTCATCATCGCCGTCATACCACAACAGGGAGAACCCGATGCCGTCGACGATCATGACGTGGTAATCGGGCCCGTGCCTGTGGGCCTTCTTGTAGGTGCCCACCGGCATCAGGGATTCGTGAGAATGCATCATGCCTTCCCCGAGGATGAACTGCAGGGTGGCGCTGCCCTTGCCGCGTTTGGGATTGTCGAGCAATTCCACCGCCGCCATGTCGGGCACGAAATTGGTTTCCCACATCACCCGGCCGCGCGGCGCCGGGATAAATTCGCCTGACCCGGTCAGGTACTCGGAGGAAACCGCGCGGTCGGCGAATGGGTAGTCGTTGGCGAAGATGAAGTCCGCATTGCGGAACAGTTTCATCATCACGCAGCAATTGTTCGTGCTGGCGAGCCGGGCGGGTTGTGATCCCGATCCGTTGAAATGCTGGTAGCGGCAGTTCAGCGGCAGTGCAAACAGGCTCTTGGGTCCCCATTCGAAGCTGTGCTTCCCTCCGTCGCCGGTTTCGATCGTCGTGCTGCCCTGGCCCTCAAGGACGTAGATCACTTCTTCATAAAGGTGGCGCTGGGGCGCGACCTGGCCGCCCGGCGGCAGCTGAAGCACGAAGACGGAGACGAAATCGCCGCGCCCCTTAAGATGCACGATCGACCCGTCGACCCCGAAACGTGCCCAGGGGGCGACCGGGGCATGCAGCACATCGACGCCGAAATCCTCGATCACCGGGATGCCTTCCGCCGCGGTCCATTCGAGATAAGGATCGCGCAGGAATTCCGCTTCCTTGGTG
>JAHEKA010000509.1 GCA_024638585.1 Rhodospirillales bacterium | reverse complement strand
TGGGCCGGGGGGACACCTTGATGGAATTGCTGCTGCGCGCGGGCATCAACCGGAGCGATGCCTATAACGCCATCGAAGCGATGCGCAAGCTGCACAACCCGCGCGACCTGATGCCCGGGACGCCGGTGACGCTTGCCTATCAGGCACTGGCCGACGTGCCCGATCCGCCGCTCTCCTTCCGCGGCTTCAGCTTCAAGCCCAGCATCGAAAAAACGGTGGCGGTCGCGCGCTCCTGGGACAACCGGTTCGAGGGCAGCCTGTCGAAGACGCCGCTGATCCACTCCCAGGCCAAGGCCAAGGGCGTGATCAAATCCAGCATCTATGTGGATGCCGTCAAGGCAGGCGTGCCGGTGAACGTGGTGGTCGAACTGATCCGCGCGTTCTCCTTCGAGGTTGATTTCCAGCGCGAGATCCATCCCGGGGACGGTTTCGAGGTGTTTTACGACCGACTGACGACGCCCGACGGGCGGCTCGCCAGGACCGGCGACGTCATTTACGGCGCCCTGGTCCTCAAGGGAAAACGCTACCCGCTCTATCACCACCGCATGAAGGACGGGACCATTGATTACTTCAACGCCAAGGGCGAAAGCGTTCGCAAGGCCCTGATGCGCACGCCCATCGACGGGGCCCGGCTGTCGTCGCGCTTCGGGCGCCGGCGCCATCCGATCCTGGGCTACAACAAGATGCATAAGGGCATCGATTTCGCGGCCCCCAGGGGCACGCGGATCATGGCGGCGGGCAACGGGGTCGTGGTCGCGGCCGGGCGCAACGGCGGCTACGGGCTCTATATCCGCATCCGCCACAACACCACCTATTCCACCGCTTACGCCCATATGCGGGCGATCGCCAGGGGCGTGCGCCGAGGGCGCCGGGTGCGCCAGGGCCAAACCATAGGATATGTGGGGTCGACCGGCCGGTCGACCGGGCCGCATCTCCATTACGAAGTGCTGCGCAACAACCGTCAGGTCAACCCGCTGGGCCTGAAGCTGCCCACGGGACGGACATTGAAGGGCGCGGAGCTCAAGCGCTTCCTCGCCGCCAAGGCGGAGATCGACGGCGCCTTCGCCAGCCTGACCGACTGATCCGGCGCCGGCCCGCGATCAGGCCGCTTGCGCCGCCCTGCCGTTGATCATCAACCCATCGGGTCCGGCCGTCACCGTGACGGTCTCGCCGTCATTGACCGTGCCGTCCAGGATGAGGCCGGCCAGCGGGTTCTGCAGGCTCTTCTGGATCGCCCGCTTCAAGGGGCGGGCGCCGTAGACCGGGTCGAATCCGGCATCGGCGAGCCAGGCGCGGGCCGAATCGTCGAGTTCAAGGGTGATCTTGCGGTCGGCCAGCAGGTCCTGAAGATGCCCCAACTGGATATCGACGATGGCGCCCATGTCCTCGCGGGTTAGCCTGTGGAACACCAGGGTCTCGTCCAGCCGGTTGAGGAACTCGGGACGGAAATGGTTTTTCACCGCCGCCATCACCGCCTGCTCGGCCTGTTTCGGATCCTGGCCTTCCTGCATGCCTTCGGCAGCAAGGTATTCGGAGCCGAGGTTCGAGGTCATGACGATCAAGGTGTTGGTGAAATCGACCGTCCGCCCCTGCCCGTCGGTCAGGCGCCCGTCGTCCAGCACCTGCAGGAGGACGTTGAACACATCGGCATGGGCCTTTTCGATCTCGTCGAACAGGATCACCTGATAGGGCCTGCGGCGCACGGCCTCGGTCAGCGCCCCGCCCTCCTCGTAGCCGACATAGCCCGGAGGCGCGCCGATCAGCCGCGCGACCGAATGCTTTTCCATGTATTCCGACATGTCGATGCGGACCATGGCCTGGTCGTCGTCGAACAGGAACTGGGCAAGCGCCTTGGTCAGCTCGGTCTTGCCGACGCCGGTGGGGCCCAGGAACATGAACGACCCGATCGGCCGGTGCGGGTCCTGCAAGCCCGCGCGGGCACGGCGAACGGCGTTGGAAACCGCCTCGATGGCGCTTTCCTGGCCGACCACCCGGGCGCCCAGGCTGTCCTCCATATGCAGAAGCTTTTCGCGTTCGCCCTCGAGCATCTTGTCGACCGGAATCCCGGTCCAGCGCGACACCACGGAGGCGATATTCTCCGGCGTCACTTCCTCCTTGACGATGGAGCCCTGCTCGGAGGTCTCGGCTTCGGCGAGACTTTTTTCCAGGTCGGGGATCACGCCATAGGTCAGTTCGCCGGCCCGGGTGAGATCGCCGCCGCGCTGGGCGACCTCAAGCTCCGAGCGTGCCTTGTCGAGCTCTTCCTTGATCTTTTGGGCAGACGCCAGCTTGTCCTTGTCCGCTTCCCAGGCCTGCGTCATGTCCTTGGACTGGGCCTCGAGTTCCTCGAGATCCTTTTCCAATGCGGTCAAGCGATCCTTGGACGCCGCGTCATCCTCTTTCTTCAGGGCCTCGCGCTCAATCTTGAGCTGGATGATGCGCCGGTCGAGCTCGTCGATCGCCTCGGGCTTGGAATCGACCTCCATGCGCAGGCGGCTCGCCGCCTCATCCATCAGGTCGATCGCCTTATCGGGCAGGAAACGGTCGGAGATATAGCGGTTCGACAGGGTCGCCGCCGACACCAGGGCCGAATCCGAGATACGCACGCCGTGGT
>JAHEKA010000048.1 GCA_024638585.1 Rhodospirillales bacterium | reverse complement strand
GGCCGACCTGATCGTCATGGGCTCCCGCGGTCTTGGCGAGGTCGGCGGCCTGGTCATGGGCAGCGTGTCCCACAAGGTGATTCAGCACGCCACCTGCCCCTGCCTGACCGTGAAGTGAAGCCCCGAGCCACTCGCTGATCGATGCAGCGGCTTCGCAAAGCCGCAGCGGATGGCTTTGCGCGGGCGAAACGTCACAAGACTCTGCTACCGGCTGCTCTGTGAGGCGGATATCATTCTCTGGCCCGCAGGGCAGAGCGTGAAAAGCAGCTCCCTGCGGACAGGACGATGGGGAGCGCGCTTTGATGACACCTCAAGAAAACGAACGCCTGACCCGGGTCGGGCCGGGGACGCCCGCGGGGAAGATGCTGCGCCGCTATTGGTGGCCGGTCTGGTTCTCCGCCGAGACCACGGACAGGCCCGTGCCGGTGCGCATCCTGGGCGAGGACTTGGTCCTGTTCCGCGATGGGACAGGCAAGACCGCCCTGCTTGGGCGCCACTGCCCGCATCGCGGCGCCGCACTGACCCTGGGTCGGGTCGAAGAGGACGGACTGCGCTGCTGCTATCACGGCTGGAAGTTCGCCGCCGACGGCCAGTGCCTCGACATGCCGGCCGAACCGCCAGGAAGCCCCCTGGTCGCCGAGACCCGAACCAAGGCCTACCACACCCGGGAGGCGGCCGGCCTGGTGTTCGCCTATCTCGGCCCCGATCCGGCGCCCGAGCTGCCGCACTACGACAACCTGTTCCGCACCGACTGCATCCGGCGCATCAGCGCCGGCCATGAATACTGCAATTGGATGCAGCGGGCGGAGAACGGCGTCGACCAGATGCATTCCATCGCACTTCATGCCGGGGTCTATCCCGACTTCGCCCTGAAACGGCCCGAGGTGGATTGGCAGCAGACCTGGTACGGCGTGCGCGCGGCGTTCAAGATTCCCAACGGCGCCGCCAAGGTGTCCCATTTCATCTTTCCATCCCACAGCCGCTATTTCGGCGCCCGGGTGAACGAAGACACCAGCCATAACTGCAATCTGCGCGTCCCCGTGGACGACGAGACCACCCTGACCTTTTCCATCCGCCTGCGTGAGGCTCACGGCCAAGGCGACGAGCTGGTCACCCTGGGCCTGCGCGAAGTCACCCCCGGCCAGTACCAGCGGGTGGAGGATGGCTGGTGGGGGCTGGCATCGCGAGACCAGGACCGGGCCTGCCAGGAGAGCCAGGGCCGGATCGCCGACCGCACCCGTGAGGTCCTCGGGACATCCGACCGTGGCGTCGTCATGTTCCGGCGCATGCTGAGCGACGCCATCGCCGCCGTTGAGCGCGGCGAGGACCCGCCCGGCATCCTGCGCGACCCGGATCATGACATCATCACCTTCGATGCCCACAAAGTCCGCGACGGCGAAGTGATCGAGGCCTGATCCCTCAAAGCCCGAAGCCACAGGAGACAGACACATGCCACTCGACCAGACAGATTCCAGATCCCTCAAGGTGCGTGAGCAGCTTGATCACCCGGTGATCGACGGCGACGGGCACACCCAGGAATATCATCCGGTGTTCGTCGATTACATGCGCGAAGTGGCCGGCAGCGAGGTGACCGCGCGCTACCTGAAAAGCCGCATCGGCTCGAGCCGGTGGCACCATGCCACCAAAGAAGAGCGCGCCGACCAGCGAATCCACCGGCCACCGTTCTGGACCATGCCGGCCAAGAACACCCTGGATCTCGCCACGGCGATGCTGCCCAATCTGTTCCGCGCCCGGCTGGACGAACTCGGGATCGATTTCGCGGTGGTCTATACCTCCCAGCTCCACATGATTCGCCACCGCGACGATGAGATTCGGCGGGCCGGCTGCCGCGCCGTCAACCTGATGAACTGGGACCGTTTCGGGCCTCATTCCGATCGCATGACCCCTGCCGCGGTGATCCCGTTGTTCACCCCCGAAGAAGGCATCGAGGAGCTGGAATTCTGCGTCAACGAGCTCGGCTACAAGGCGGTCCAGATCACCGGCGTGGTGTTCCGCCCGGTGCCGGCGATCGCCAGGGAGGCCCCCAAGGTCGCGCTGGCCTCCACCTGGGTCGACGCCCTGGCTCTCGACTCGGCTTACGACTACGACCCGTTTTGGCAGAAATGCGTGGATCTCAAAGTGGCCCCCACGACCCATTCCTCGGGCCAGGGCTGGGGCAGCCGCCAGAGCATCACCAACTACACCTATAACCATATCGGCCATTTCGCAGCCGCCGGCGAAGCCTTCTGCAAGGCGCTGTTCCTGGGCGGCGTGACCAGCCGTTTCCCCGAACTCAGGGTCGGATTCCTGGAAGGGGGCGTCAACTGGGCGGTCTCGCTCTACAACGACCTGTTCGAGCACTGGGAGAAGCGTAACAACGAGGCCCTGCATGAATGGCTCGATCCGGCCGGGATCGACCGGGCGTTGCTGGCCGACCTCGTCGGCCAATATGGCGGTGAAGAGATGAAACCTTACCTCGACAACTTCACCGATGCCGACGGCTCACCGGGCGCGCGCCCGGGCTCGGCACCGGAGGATCCCGATTGTCTGGACGATTGGCAGCACACCGGCGTCACCAGTTTGCAGGACATCTACGACCGGTTCGTGCCCAATTTTTACTTCGGCTGCGAAGCGGACGACCGGACCATCGCCCACGCCTTCAACGGGCCGGCCAACCATCTGGGCGCGGAACTCAAGGCGATTTTTTCTTCCGACGTCTCTCATTGGGATGTGCCGGACATGCGCGATACCTTGGCCGAGGCCCACGAGCTGGTGGAGAAAGGGCTCCTCACCGACGACAATTTCCGCGACTTCACTTTCACCAACATGGTGCGTCTGCAGGCCGGTTTGAACCGGGACTTCTTCAAGGGCACAGCCGTGGAAGAGGCCGCGGCGAAAGTACTGGGCGAGGAAACGCCCGGCTAGCGCGGGCGACCACGCGAAAGGGTCGCGGACCCCGGTCTGCATGCATGCGAACTGGGCCCAAGTGGACCGGGCCAGCGTGGGCTTTACTTGGAGCCCACCCAGTAAGTATCTGAAATATTGACCATAATGCTGTTGGGATCCCAGCATTTCCCGTCATCCATGCGGCCGCCGCCGGCCTTCAGCCTGTCGCCGGTGGCCTTCTTGTCCTCGGCGACGAAGCCGAGATGATGGACGCCCACGAAATCCTTGCAAGCGGTACTGTCCAGATCCATCGGCCGGGTCAGGGTCACGTTGATCGTGCCGTCGGACAGGCAGATGATGCGCTCGTTTTCCTTCACCCGCTCCAAGCCGAAGGTGTTTTCATAAAACGCCGCCGTCGCCTGGACATCGGGCACCGCGATGGAGATGTGACGTAACTTATCCATAATGCACTCCTTCCATTTCTGGCTCGCGGCTGGAGCCGCATTGAAACGCGCCGCCTACTCGGCCGGCGCCGGGCGCGCCTGGGCGGGGCGGGGCTTCTCGTCGCCGGTGACGTCGCTGCCCGTGACATCGTGACGCACCCCAAGCCGCAGGCTCAAAGATCTGAGCGGAATGGCAATGCCCACGGTCAGCAGAACGATGAAGATGCTGACGATGCTGGCCGCCTCGCGCTGATCGGCGAGTTCCGTGGTCAGGCGCAGTGCCAGCAGGGACAGGGTGATGGTGTCGCGCGACGCCAGCAGGATGATGGAACTGGTAACGCCCGCCGCGCTGACGAAGTTGAGCACCGCCAGAAGCGCCAGCGTCGGCATCAAGAGCGGCAGCCAGACCTGAAAATAGGTGCGGATCCAGCCGGCGCCCGAAGCCCGCGCCGCCTCCTCCATATCCGGGCCGACCTGGACGAAGACGCCCTTCAGGATGTTCACGCCGGTGGTCTTGCCCTGCAGGATGACCACCAGGATCAGCGCCCAGATGCTGCCATAGAGGAAGGACAGGCCCGGCGTGCCCAGGAACAGCCACAGGAGGCCCAGGCCCGCCAGGATACCGGGGATCGCGCCCGAGCCCCAGACGACCCAATCCAGCAATAACCGGCCCGGCAGGCTGGTGCGCACCAGGATATAGGCAACGATGGAAAACAGCAGCGGGCTCATGATGGCGGCCGTGGTGGCGATGGTCACCGTGGTCTTCAACGCGTGCATGAAAACCGGGTTACCTAAAACCGCGCGCCAGTGGTCGAGCGAAAACCCGAGCTCGAAATAGCCGATGCGCGTCATGAAGCTGCCCATAACCAGCACCACCACCGGCATCACCGTCAGGATGATGATGAACAGCAAGATCGCCGCGAAGAGGACCTTGTTCCACTTGCCGAAATCGATCAAACCGGGCCTGAAGCTGCCGGTCAGGGTGGTGTAGCGGCGGCGCTGGATGATCCAGCGCTGCAGGGGAATGATCAGGGCGACGATGGCGATGGTGACGCTGGCCAGTGCCGCGGCCTCTCCGTAGTTGGGAATCTCGGTCCGCACCAGAGCATAGATCTTGGTGGAATAGACATAGAAGCCGAAGGGCTCCCCCAGAAGGTATTCGGTCTCAAAGGACTGGAACATGCGCAGCAATTGCAGTGCGAAGACCAGCACCATGGGCGAGATCATCAACGGCAGGGTGACCTTAAGCGCGGTGCGCAGGTTGCTCGCGCCGCTGGCCCGCGCCGCCTCTTCCATCGCCGAATCCATGTTGCGGAAAGCCGGCGTCAACAGCATCACCTTGAGCACGATGCCGTTGCCCATCATGTTGGCCCAGACGATGCCTTCGACGCTGAAGATGTTGAACACCGGCCCGTCGACGAAGGGCAGCTTCATCAGCGCGACGTTGATAAAGCCGATATAAGGATCCAGCAGATTGATCCAGGCGATGGTGACCGGCAGGCTCGGCACCATATAGGCTACCCAAAACAGGAACTCGAGTTGGCGACTGTAGGGCACCCGGGTGCGGGCCAAAACCCAGGCAATGGTGATGCCAAGGGGAAAGCTGATCAGGGCGGTCAGCCCCCAGATCATGATCGAGTTCCACAGGGTGATCAGCAGGTCAGGCTTGGTAAATGCCTCCTGCCAGTGGAGGAAGCCCCACTCCCGGGGTTCGACGAACCAGTCGATGGCGGTGTTGAAACTGTTGATCAGAATCAGCAGGACCGGCCAGATCAGCACGAAGCCGAGCGTGAGCAGCAGAGCCGCCATGAAGAAGTAGCCCTTGGCGGACCTCGAGGCCTTGGTGCGCCCCATTAGCATCTCAGCCCTCCCCCCTCTCCGCCGGGCATCCGTGGCCCCTAAGGGACCGGATCAGAGCCCATAGAGGGCGGCGGCATTGTCTCGCAGGACCTGCCCGCGGCCATCATCGGTCAGCCCCTGAAAGCAATGCTCGATGGTTTTCTGCGTGCCCGGCCAGGATGACGTCGCCAACGGAAGATTGCTCGACCACATGATGTTTTCCGTGTGGATGAAGGGCGCAAACGGCGCGATCTCGTCGTACCACGCGGTCAGGTAACATTGGCGGTGGAACAACTGGGACGGGGTCAGGTCGTAGCCTTCATTGGCCAGCCCGTCGTGATCGGCTTGATGGTCGGCCCATTCCAGGTAGAGCAGCCCCCAGCTCAGCGCGCTTTCGGCCAGCACTACCTTGAGGGTGGGATGGCGCATCAGGATGCGCGAGAACAGATACAACCCCAACACATAGACGCTGGACACCGGCTTGGCGACATCTGTGATGGCCGCAGCGAGCTTGGGCGAGAGATCGGCATAGCGCTCGTATTCCAGTGTGGGGGAGGAACCCGCGTGGAGGCAGAGCGGCACCTTGAGGTCCTCGCACGCGGCCCAGATAGGATCGTAATCATCCTCCGCCACGTGCGGCACGCCGCGCAAGTCCATGGGCAACGCCGGGAAGATCACGCCCTTATGGCCCTGGCCGACGGCGCGGCGGATCTCCGCCACCGCGGCTTCGACCGAGGAGATCGGCACGATGCACTGGGGGACAAAGCGGTCGCTGGCGCCGGCCCAAACTTCTAAAAGCCAGTCGTTGTAGGCTTCAACGCAAGCGATCTCCAGTTCCGGATCCTCTATGCCCGCGAACGCCTCGCCGGCCATGCCGGCCACGGTCGGATAGAGCACCGCATGGGCCTCCCCCGCCGCGTCCATGGCGGTGAGGCGGGAAGCGGGCTTGTAGGCCTCTTCCGGTACTTGCGCCCACGTGAGCGGGTCCTCGTTGCGGTCCGGCATCAACGCGCCGACCTTGGCCACCTTTCCGCCCAATGCGATTTTGCCGTCAACGACCCATTGCTCGGTTCCGCTGCCATTTTTCGCGAGATGCGGGATGCGATCCCCCCACCGCTCCTTGGACAAACGTGATGTCCAAAGGTCCGGTGGTTCGAGAACATGGTCGTCGACGCTGATGAACTCTTCACGCATGTGCCGATTACTCCCCCAATATGACTTGTCTGTTATTCCGCGGGCACACTGACCTTGATCTGATAGACCCGAAGCGCATTTTCGTAGAGCAACTTGCGCCGCTCGTCCTCGGGCACGCCCTTCAGCACCCGTTCCACGGAACCCCAGGAATCCGGGTAGTAAGACGCCACGTGAGGGAAATCCGCCTCCCACATGATGTTGTCGATGCCGATGTCGTGGCGCAGCTTGATGCCTTCTTCCTCGAACCAGAAGTTCACGAACATCTGGCGGCGGATCACTTCGCTGGGCCTGGTGGTGAGACCCTCGGTCCACAGATGATGCAATTCCCAGACATGGTCGCAAGTGTTGATCAGGTAGTTCAGCCCGCCAATGCCAGCTTCGGCAAACACCACCTTGAGGTTGGGATACCGTTCCGTGACCCCGGTGAAAATCAGCTGCGGCACGATCTGGGCCGGCGTCACCGCTGAGGTGCTGGTGGAAGCCGAATGCGCCTGGCGCTTGCTGTAGCCGTCCCAGGCCTTGGCGGTATCGCCAACGCCGATGCCGGCGGAGCCGTGGAAATGGACCGGCACGCCGAGCTCGGAGCAGATATCCCAGATGGGATACCAGTGCGGGTCGGCGAGATGCGGCAGACCTTTGGGCGCCTTACCAAGAAGGTTGATGCCACGGTGGCCGTTCCCGACCGAGCGTTCGATCTCCTTGGCGATCACATCCGGCGGCGACAGCCAGGGGATGGAGATCAGGGGAAGGTAGCGGTCGGACACCTTGGTCCAGTCGGCCAGAATGTCGTTATAGGCCTGCAGGGTATCGAATTCGTACTCCTGGTCGCCGAACTGATGATAGTTGCCGCCCGGCGGGTTGGGGAACAGAACCTCCGCGTCGACCCGATCGATGTCGAGCGCCTTAAGCCGTTCCACCGGGTCATAGGCCATCTTCGGCACCTCCTCCCAACGCTTCGGCCAATGGGGAAAAGGCTCGCCCATCAGGGCCGGGCAATTGCAGACCTGCGGCTGGAAGCCGCGCTGCTCGCCGCTCGGGGTCCGGCCATAAAGGCTCCATCCATCGTGTTTCTCGCCATCTTGCTCAAACTCGATCACCTGAGGGATCTTGTCGCCCCATTTCTTCTCCGACATGCGCGACGTGAAGTCGTCACGCGCGAAGGCGGCGTGGGAATCGGCACTGATCAGCCCGAACTTAATTTCCATGTTGTCTCCTCTCTCGACGATCGGGGAAGCACTCGACGCCGGCGCGAAGGCCCGCAGGTGCGGTGGGCCTCACGCGCCGATCGGCGGGCGGCCTATTTGCAATCGACCTTCTTGGCCACTTTGCCATCACCGGGATAGGTAAAGGTGCAGGACATGCCGACCTTCACGTCTTTGCGCACGGCCTTCTTCCCCTTGATGGTCACCGCGGTGCGGCTGCTCGACAGCCGAGCGGTCACTTTCTTACCCTTGTAATTGATCGTCACCCGGCGGCCGGCACGCTTGGTTTCCACTACCTTGCCCGTATGGATTGCAACGACGTCCTTGCGCTTCGGGCCGCGGTAGTTGGCGACGATGAAGGCGCGGGCCTTCTTTTCATTCTGCCGGTAATCAGGATCGAAATCCCGGAAGGTGTATTCCTTGCCCTTGACGCGCCGATGGATTTTCTGGGTGATCCCCGGCGGCACATCTTCCCTTAGCGAAGTGTAACGCCGCGGCGGCTTCGCCATATGGGTCATCGTCTGGACCTTTTTGGTCAAGAACCAATTGACGAATAGCTTGGCCGCGTTGGGATGGGGCGCCTTATCCAGGATGGCGATGCAGCATTCGGACCCACGGGCCTCAATTTTACCGCGTTGGCGCGGGATCTCGACCACCTCGATAGGGAACTTGCTCTTGTACTTACGGAGTGGGTCGCCAATGTCGCCCTCATCCCACTTGAGCGGCTTGGAGCCGCGGATGATCCAACTCTCCTCCAGACGGCTGTCGCTGGTGAAGGTCACATCCATTTCCTGGAAATATTTCTTGATCCAATCGGGTCCGGCATCTGGAGCAAAATACATTTCGAGCATGCCGCCAAGACGTCCCGGGTCGCTCCACGACTGGTCGGCCATCTTGCCTTTCCACTTGGGATCGAGGAAATCCCGGGGCGATTTGAGGGACGCCACGTCTTGCTTGCTGAGCTTGTCGGTGTTGTACCAGAAGCGCCAGGAATTATTAGCACGGACGCTGTAGACAAAGATTTTCTTGGTCCCCGCCTTGTCGACGTACCAATGGCGATTGCCGTACCACTTCGAAGTATCTGTAACCTCCGGATGAATCAAGAGCGGCGGCAAGTCCACCAGGGCGCCAGCCGGCTCCAGCCGGCGGGTCGTCCCCGCGACGCTCATCAGCGCCGCGTCGACCGTGAAGCGGCCAGCTCGGCGCTCGGCAAGGATGCGGGTGGCCCGCGACGATCCGGACCCGCCATCAGTCTGAATGGTCACGCCAAACTCTTTCTTGAAGGCTTCGAATATGTGGCTGTATTGGGGAATGGCCCCGGTGCTTAGCACCAGCGTCCCTTCCTTCTTCGCCGCGGCGATCAGATCCGCCCATTGTTTCTTGAAGTCGCTGGACTGGGCCGATGCCTGAGATGTCAGCGCCCCCAAGAGTAAAAACCCGAGGGCGAGCCCCGCCAGCCGCGTCAAAATGCCGCGCCCTGAATTAGATCCGTTGGTCCACCAACGCGTAGTCCGCCTCATGATGCTGTCTCCCTGTGTTGACCTGCGGCCGCGATTGTCCCCTGTTTCCCAAGGGGTCAGGCCATCCTTATCCCCGGAGGATCGTCTTCGCGACCGCCGCATGCTGTGTTCCTGACTTTCCGTTCTTCACCCTCCCGGCAATGCCGGGATGTGGACAAGCCGCTGGGGGCCCGGCGCGGTCGATGGTCGCGCCGGGCCTGTCCGATCGCGCGCTTATTCCGCGGCTGCCGCGGTCGGCGTCAGCTGGGCGATCTCGTCCAGCAACCGCTTGATGCAGTCCTCGTAAAGCTTGAGATGCTCCGCCGTCATCTCCTTGGTCTTCCAGCGCGGATATTCCTTGATATCGAGCCCACGGATGCGAAGGCCCTCGAGGGTCGTGCGCCGACCATACTGCCGCAGGACAGCCGTCCGGTCGGCATGCTCGATGATGAGGACCTGGAGCTTTTGCGCCCGCAGGTAGTCCCCGGCCCAGATCGCCTCAATCAGTTGAACCCCGGCCTCCGGCACCGTCACCGGCGCCCCCGCCGCGATGGAGCCGTTCACGCCCACCAGCATGCCCGGGATCATCTGGCCGATCGGCACAAAGATTACGAAGTCCTCTCCCATGGTGCGCAGGTAGTTCTTCGCCTGGCCCAGATTGCCGTTTGCAAGCTTGGAGCCGAACACGTTGGGCATCGCCTCCTTGAGTTTCTTCATCATGGCCGGCGGCGTCGGGTAACCGGAATATTGTGGGTTGTTGTAAAGCAGGATCGGCAGGTTGGTTACTTCATCGACCTGCTTGTGCTGCTCGATCAGCTCCCATTCGTTGCGGTCCGAATAGTAATAGGGACCGACGATGCCGATGGCATCGGCGCCGATCTCCTTGGCGTGCGCGCCCAGTTCCATGCTGGTGTAGGGGTCAACCGCTCCCACCTGCACGATGACCGGCACGCGCCCGGAAACCTGCTTGACCATCGTCTCGGCGATCGCCTTGCGCTGCTCGATGGTGCAGGCAGCGCCTTGGCCCTGGGATCCCAGAACGAAGAAGCCGTGCGCGCCCGCATCCAAATACCACTCCGCGAGCTTCCCCATCATGTCGAGATCGGGTTCGCCCTTGCCGTCAAAGACCCCGGGAATCGGCGCCACCAGTCCCTTGAAAATGTCCTTCGCCTTTTGCTGAGCCATGTCCGTTTCCTTTCACCTAGGTCTGTCGCGCCAGGGGCCTGCCCCCGGCGGTTTCTTCACGCGTGTTCTTCGCGGTAAAGCCCGAGGCTCTCCAA
>JAHEKA010000508.1 GCA_024638585.1 Rhodospirillales bacterium | reverse complement strand
GACCCGGTAGATGTTGTGGTAGCTGCCGATCACCCACAGGGTGCCGTCGTCCTTCAAGACCCGGCGCGCCGCACTCAACCAGGCGCGGGTGAAATCGTCATAGGCGGCGAAGGTCGCGAAGCGGTCCCAGTCCTCGTCGACGCCGTCGACCCGCGTGTTGTTGGGCCGCACCAGCTCGCCCTGGAGCTGGAGGTTGTACGGCGGGTCGGCGAAGATCATGTCGGCCGTCCCTTCGGGCAGGCTGTTCATGATCTCGACCGCGTCGCCGACGAGAATCTCGCCGGCGGGTATGGTTCTCTCCCCAGGCATCCGGGGGAAGATGATCGCCCGATTCCGCGCCGTCAACAAAAATTTATTGGAATCAATGGGTTAGCGCAATATGGATGAATCGGCCTTAGCCGCCATACAAGATATTGTGTATGGGCGCGAAACTTTTGCGGTGATGTGGGGTCACGCCAAGGCGCAGAATCGCCTCCTTGTGTGCTTTGGTGCCGTAGCCCGCGTGGCGCGCGAAACCGTACCCGGGATGCGCGTTCTCCAGGTCCGCCATTAGGGCGTCGCGGGTCACCTTGGCGGCGATAGAGGCGGCGGCGATGGAGAGCGAGCGCTGATCGCCTTTCACGACCGCTGTGGCCTGGCAGGGGAGCGGCGGCAGGGCGTTGCCGTCGACCAGCGCGTGGTCCGGCGCTCGGCCGAGCCCCGTCACCGCCCGGCCCATGGCCAGGAAGGTGGCCTTGAGGATATTGAATTGATCGATCTCCACGACGCTGGCGCTGCCGATGCTGATCTCTATCGCACCGGTCGTGGCGCCTTCCTTCAGGGCGGCGAACAGGTTTTCGCGCCGGGCCTTGGAAAGCTTCTTGGAATCGTCGAGTGCGCGGGCCAGTCCGGGATCCAGGCGGGCAGGGTCGAGGATCACCGCTCCCGCCACCACCGGACCCGCCCACGGTCCGCGCCCGGCCTCGTCGATGCCGCAGACCGTGCCTCGCAGTTCTGCCTCCAGTGTGAAATCCGGCATCGCGGGCTCAGGATTTGTCCGCGGGTTGGGCGGGCTTGGCACGTCGGCGGCCCGATGCGGCGGCGCGGCGCTCCTTGATGCGCGCTTTCACCTTGTCGCGAGCCCCCGATATCCGGTCGATGGTGCGGCCCATCCAGGTGCCGGTCCGTTGCAGTGCTACCGTGACGTCGTCGGTGCCGGTCTTGACGCCGGCGGCGATCTTCTTGGCTTCGGACCCATAGAGGTATTCCAGCATCGAGGTGAGGCTGCGCTTGCGCCGCGCGGCGGCGGCACCGAGCCGCCTGGCCGTCACCAGCCAGAACGGGCTGAGCAACAGGGAGAGCGCGACGATGGCGACGATCAGCCGGCTGTTTTCAGGAGAAACCACGCCGGCCGCGACGCCGGCCGCCGCCAGGAGGAAGGAGAATTCCCCCACCTGGCCGAGGATGACACCGGCCAGGAAGCTGCGCTGCCAAGGCAGTCCCTGGACGCGCAGGATGGCGATGTTCAGCGCCGTCTTGATGAAGGTGACGATGATCAGCCAGGTCAGCACCTCGCCCAGGTTGTTCCATATGTAATTGAGATCGATCAGCAAGCCGATGGAGAGGAAGAACACCATCATCAAAAGCCCCTCGATCGGCTTGGTAGCGGCGATCAGGGGGCGGAGGCCTCTCGTGTTGCCCAGCACCAGCCCGGCCAGGAAGGCGCCGTAGGCCGCCGACAGACCAAGCGCGTCGGCCAGCACCGCCGCGGCCAGGCAGAGCGCGATGGCGCCGATCGGGCGGAGCTCCGGCCGGCGGGCGATCCAATGGGCGAAGGGGATGCGGAAGCGGCCCTTGCGCGACAGATAGATCATGATGCCGGTCATGACCCCGGTTGCGACGATGACCTGGACGATGCCCTGCACCGAAAGCGCCTTGCCCTGTAGATCGCCCACAATCAGCAGCATGGGGACGACGGCGAGGTCCTGGGCGATCAGGATGGCGAGGGTCGCGCGGCCGGTCTCGGTATTGCCTTCGCCGATCTCCTCCAGCATCTTGATGGCGACGGCGGTCGACGACAGGGTGGCGACGAAGGCCAGGACCACGGCGAGGCCAATGGGCCAGCCGACGATTTCCGAGAGGCCGATGGTAATGCCCATGAAGGCTGCGAGCTGCAGGGCGACGGTGGTCAACGCCAGGCGCCAGACCTTCATGAAGTCGACGGCGTGCAATTCCATGCCGACCATGAACAGCAGCATGAGGACGCCGAGATGGGCGAGCAGCTGGATCTGTTGCTCGTTTTCCACCAGCTCAAAGGCAGTGGGGCCCAACAGGATACCGGCGAGGATGTAACCCGCCACCGGCGGAAGTCTCAGGCGCGACATCACCATGCCGCAGAACAGCGCGGCCAATCCTACAATGGCGATCCCGGCGAGTTCACCATGGTTTCCCATGGCGGAAATCTAACACAATGCCCGGACTCAGCGATTGGGAATTCAGGCGTCGAATTTCAAAAAAAAAGATCGAGCTGGCGGGTTTCCGACCCGGGGGCCCGGAATTGGGTCGTGTCCAGGGTGGTGAGGTCTTCCGGTGCGAGACCGGTTCGCTTGGCTGCAATCTTGAAACGTTGGCCGATCAGGCGGGCATAGACGCCCTCGCCCCGC
>JAHEKA010000507.1 GCA_024638585.1 Rhodospirillales bacterium | reverse complement strand
ATGCAGGGGCACGGGATTCTGCGCGGCGAGTTTGGCGAAATAGGCATCCGCCTTCTTGTCTCCCCAGGCGAGCAGCAGGGAGGTGATGGTGATCAGCTGTCCGCTGGACGAGGTCCCCGCGCGCCAGGCGATCTTGTCCTTCCATTTGGGATTGAGCAGATCCTCCATGGTCTTCGGCACCTCCGACGCGGCAACCTTCTTGGTGTTATAGGCACCGCCGATATAGCGGAACCGCGTGGTTGCCCAGATGCCCTGTGGGTCCCTGTATTTCTTCGGATAGGCCGCAAGCTCGGGCGAATAGAACGGCTGGCCGATCTTCGCCTTGACGATACGCCCTGTGATCCCGCTGCCTTCGATCACGTCGGCTTGCAGCGATTTCGCGCGCATCTCGGCGGTGACCTTGCGGAAGGTCTTGCCCGAGGACCCGCGCCAGTACTTCACTTCCAGGAAGGGGTATTTCTTCTTGAAGGCCTCGGTCAGGGGGCGCAGCATCTGATTGACGATCAGGGAGGAATAAATCACCATCCGCCCCTCCTTGCGCGCCCCCTTCAGCAGCATCTGCTCGCGGTCGGCGCCCTTGTAATTAAGGATTTCCTGGGCGGTCATTGCCTGTGCCGGGGCCGTCGCCAGGCCCAGGACCATCGCCGCAGCGCCGATCCCGGTGGCTGCCCAACCAAACATCCGGTCTGTCGTTCTCGTCATGTCCATCTCCCTCTTCGTTGTTCGTGATTATGCGTTTCGATTTCCTGTCGTGCGGCTGTTCATGCGTCAGCCGGCATTGGGTAGGCGTCGCTCCCCACCGCTTCGGCCTCCGGCTTAAGCGCGCCGCCGGACCCAGGCCCCACGGGGACCGCGACCTTACCGTCGATGTTTTCTATTCCCTCGGTGGGATCGTTGGTCAGACGGACGAACTCACCGAATTCACAAGCGAACTCAAGCCCCGCCAGGCCGGCGGCGACATGGGCCGCCTGGGCGCTCATCAGCCGGGGCCCGACATGGGCGCCAAAGCGGCAGCGCACGCGCCCGGCTTCGCAGATTCGCGCGGCGGCCACGGCATTGCGCAATCCGCCCAGCTTCGGGACCTTCAGGCTGACGGCATCGACGATGCGGTCAGCCACCAGCACCATCACCTCGCGCAGGCTGCCCGCGCTTTCATCGGCCTCGATGGTGATCGGGGTATGGTCGGTCACCAGCTTGAGCCCCGCGTGATCGTCGGCGGCGACAGGCTGCTCGAAGATCTCGACGCCCAACTCCGCCACCCGGTTGGCGATCAGGATCGCATCCTTGGGCACATAGGCCTGGTTGGCGTCGATGGTGAGGCGAATGTCCGGACCGACCGCGTCGCGGATCGCGCGGACACGCTCGAAATCGTCGTTCACATTGCCGTCGACCTTGATCTTGATGAAACGGTAGCCGTCCGCCACCAGGGCCCGGCCGCGTTCCGCCATCTCGTCCGGCGCCTTGATGGACAACACCCGCATCACCGGGATTTCATCGCGCAGCTTGCCGCCGAACAGATGATGGAGCGGTAGATCGAGGGCGCGCGCATTGATCTCGTGCAGGGCGCAGTCGATGGCGGCCTTGGCCTGGTAGATGCCGGTGAGCTCATGGTCGAGCACCGCCAGGCAGGCTTCGATGTTAAACGGATCGCGGCCGATCACATGGGGCGCGAAGGCCTCGAGCGCGCCTTTCAGCCCCTCCGCGCTGGCCCCCATATGCCGCGTGGCCGAGGCGTAACCGTACCCCGTCACCCCGGTATCGGTGACAAGACGCACCAGCCAACCCTTGGAGACGCGGTTGGCATGGATGGAAAAGCGCCAGCCGGGATCGGATTGCGGCATGTGGCAGGGCAGCACATCGAATTCTGCGACGATCAAGCGGGCCTCCCTTCCACCGGTGCGGACGCGCCAGCGGGTCTCTTGCAAAATCCTAGCACAGCGTTACCCGGACACACCATTGCAGACAATCCAGGCATCCGACCGGCCACCACATCCGCGCTTGGCATTCTCGCCCTCCCGGTGGGATGATCCCACGATGATCGGGGCGACACCATTGCACGAACAAGGACGATGAATACGGCAGCGGAAACGCGCGCATTCGATTACGTCATCCTGGGCGGAGGATCGGCGGGCTGCGTGCTGGCCAACCGGCTCAGCGCCGACCCGGCCAACTCCGTCGCCCTGGTGGAAGCCGGCGGCAAGGACAACTGGATCTGGCTGCACATCCCGGTCGGCTATCTCTACGCGATGAACAATCCGCGCGCCGACTGGATGTTCCGCACCCGCCCCGATCCCGGGCTGGGCGGCCGCGATCTCGCCTATCCCCGCGGCAAGGTGATCGGCGGCTCGTCCGCAATTAACGCCATGATCTACATGCGCGGCCAGGCGGCGGATTACGACGGCTGGCGCCAGTTGGGGCTGGACGGCTGGAGCTGGGACGACGTGCTGCCGCTCTTCAAGGGGCACGAGGACCATTTCAAGGGCGCGAGTGAGCATCACGGGGCGGGCGGCGAATGGCGGGTGGACCAGCCCCGCATCGGCTGGGAGATATTGGATGCCTTCATCGATGCGGCCAACGACACCGGCATCCCGAAGACGGACGACTTCAATACCGGCAATAACGAAGGCTGCGGCTATTTCCACGTCA
>JAHEKA010000506.1 GCA_024638585.1 Rhodospirillales bacterium | reverse complement strand
GGTCAGGACGACCTTGTATCGGCCGGTCTTGAGCAGTTCCTGCTTCACGCGTTGCGCCATGGCAAGGGTAATATGCTTTTCCACACTCTTCCCGACCCGACCGGTGGCTCCCGGGTCGATACCCCCGTGACCCGGGTCGATCATGATGACCCGCTTGCGCGGCCGCGCCGGTTTCCGCGGGGGCCGGGGAACGGCGATCGCCGCCGTTCGCGCCGCCCTTGCCTGGGGCGACTGCCCCGCCCTGGCCAACGCCTCCGCAGCACTTGCCTGCTTGATGTCGAGCACATAGCGCCAGCTTGCCCCTTGGCGCGGCGGAATCTGGAAGCTCCTGGCCACGATACCCGGCACCTTGAGGTCCAGCACCATGCGGTCGCGGCCGGGCACGAATCGCCCGTAGCGGTAGCTGGCGACGAATCCCTTCCCCTTGCCTTCGCCGGCATTGGGCAGGCGCCAGGAGACCTGCTGCATATCGAGAACGATGCGGTAGGGCCGCACCAGGACGAATGGAGAAACATCCAGCTTGGCGGTGCTTTCCAGCACCACCCGGACCCTCTTGGAATGGACGCCGATTCGGACCTGGGTGACCTCGGACTCGGCGCGCGCCTGCGCGGAAAGGGTCCCCGACCCCGGTCCCAAAAGAAGAACCAGCCCCAACAGGGCGATACACCAATTTCTTACGTAAACAACCAACATTCAGGGGCTAATCCCAAGTAATTCAGTCACATATATTAGACACGGCCCCCAGGGGGCAACCGAAATCCACGGCCCCGGAGACGCCAGGTCGGCATCCGCGCCTGGAATATTGCCATTGTAGAACGTGGTCCGGGCAACTATGTTAACGATTGTGAATACCTCTGGTCGGCCTTTGATCGGGCAAAATTGCCCCCTTCGCAGGCGGCGTAGCGTGGAACCCAACGGCAGGACCCCATGGAAACCGGTCCCCGATTCCCCGGTGCGCTCAGACGGAATGGAGGTTTGTAAGGAATTGAAACCGGTCCCGATGCTGCGGTGCAGCACCGCTGTTGGGACAGGCCTGACCCCCTCCCTGTGCCGAAAGCCACGGGTCGAGTTCTGGGCCACCGGTTTCACAAACATAGAGCGCGATGCGCCGCCCCCATGATCGCAGCGAGCGGCCGGGGGCCTGGCGGCACCGCGTTGGAGACACATTTACATGGCTAAGCGCATGCTTATCGATGCGACCCACCGGGAAGAAACCCGTGTGGTCGTTCTTAACGGCAACCGCCTCGAAGAATTCGACTTCGAAACATCCACAAAGAAGCAACTCAAAGGCAATATCTATCTTGCCAAGGTGACCCGTGTGGAGCCCTCGCTCCAGGCGGCGTTCGTCGATTTCGGCGGCAACCGTCATGGCTTCCTCGCCTTCAACGAAATCCACCCGGACTATTATCAGATCCCGGTGGCCGACCGGATGGCACTCCTCAAGGAAGAGGAGGCCCTGGCGGCCGAGGACCTGGAGGCCGGCGCCGGTGTCGATGAAGACGATACCGCGGAACCGGATCACCTCGAAGACAGCGGCGTCGCCGCAGCCGACGAAGAGGACGACGTCGACACCGAAGATTCTGAAACCGGGGATGAACCGGAAGCGGAAGATGCCGAGGCCGACGCCGTTGTGGCCGCGGCCGACGACGAAGCGGATGGAGACGAAACTGAAACAGGTGCCGAGGCGTCCGGCGCCTCGGGCGCTTTGGAGGAAGTCGGTGGCGAAGACACCGTCGAGATTCAGGCGCCCCCCCGCCGGCGGCCCCGTCCCCGCCGCCAGCGCTACAAGATCCAGGAAGTCATCAAGCGGCGTCAGATCATTCTGGTCCAGGTGGTCAAGGAGGAACGCGGCAACAAGGGCGCGGCACTGACCACCTACCTGTCGCTGGCCGGCCGCTATTGCGTGCTGATGCCCAACACCACCAAGGGCGGCGGCATTTCCCGGAAGATCACCTCGCCCAAGGACCGCAACCGCCTCAAGGGATTCATCTCCGATCTCGACATTCCCGACGGCGTCGCGGTGATCCTCAGGACAGCCGCCATCGAACGCTCAAAAGCTGAGATCCGCCGCGACTTCGAATACCTGATCCGCACCTGGCACCAGGTGCGCGACACCACCCTGCAGTCGATCGCGCCGACCCTGGTCTACGAGGAAGGCAACCTGATCAAGCGGTCGATCCGCGACCTCTACTCCAAGGACATGGACGATGTCCTGGTCGAGGGCGAGGAGGGCTACAAAACCGCCAAGGACTTCATGCGCATGCTCATGCCGAGCCATGCCAAGCGGGTCCAGCCCTACAAGGATGGCTCGATTCCCTTGTTCCAGCGCTATCAGGTGGAGCCCCAGATCGACGCCATGCATTCGCCCGAAGTGAAGCTCAAGTCGGGCGGTTACATCGTGATCAACCCGACCGAAGCCCTGGTGTCCATCGACGTCAACTCGGGCCGCGCCACGCGCGAACGTAATATCGAGGAAACCGCCTACAAGACGAATCTCGAGGCGGCGGAGGAAATTGCCCGGCAGCTCAAGCTGCGGGATCTGGCCGGCCTGATCGTGATCGACTTCATCGATATGATGGAGAATCGCAACCAGCATACGGTGGAACGTCGGCTGAAGGATGCCATGCGCTCCGACCGGGCCCGCATCC
>JAHEKA010000505.1 GCA_024638585.1 Rhodospirillales bacterium | reverse complement strand
TCACGGTGGCCATCGACGGCATGGACGATGCCGAAGCCCAGCCGCTGCTCGACCTCCTGTTCGCCCATCAGATCAAGCCGGAGTTCATCTACCGCCACAAATGGCGCTTGGGCGACCTGGTATTCTGGGACAACCGGGCGACCATCCACCTTGCCTGCGGCGGGATTGTGCCGCCGGGCATCCGCCACCTGCACCGCACCTCCATCGCCGGCGACGTGCCGTTCTGATCGAGGCGCGCGTCCTCAGGCGGCGTCGGACTTGGTGCCCATCAGCTTGTCGACCGCATCCTCGACCACCGTGCCCTTGAAGTAATCGGGGTTCATGCGGGTGACGAAGCGCGCCGGATTGACGAACACGAAATCCCGGAAATCCTCCTCCGTCATCAGGCCCTTTTCGGTTTGCTCATAGGCTTCGGCCAGGACGTCGCCGAAATCGACCACGTCCCAATGGCCGAGGTCCGAGGAGAACATGGCCTTCAGTTTGGCGCCGAACTTGTTCGCCTTGGTGTTGAAGGCGGTGTAGTTCATGGCGTCGTCGGCCTCGCATCCGAAGTAGAAGTTGTCGATGAACAGATCGCGGATGTCTTCGCAGCTTTCTGCCTCCAGCGCCGTCCAGTCGTCGATGAAATCGGGATTGACGCCGGGCTCCTTGCGTCCGTCGCTGGTGAAACCCTTGACGTTCTCCAGGAAGCGCTTCTCGCTCAGGTATTCGTTGCCGAAGTCGCGGTAGAGGGTCTGGGCAAGCTCGACGTTGAACCTCGCCGGGTCGTGATGGTCCAGGAGGGAGTCGACGTTGCGTTTCTCGAAAAATTCGATCAGGTCGTTGTAGAGCGAGACCGCCCACCACACGCCACCTTCGAGGAAGCCGATATTGAGCTCCGGAAAACGCTTGGTCACGCCGTCGAGGAACAGCGCCCGGACGGCCGCATGGGCGAAGGTCGCGAACACGCCGATGCGGTTATAGACGTAGTTGGTGGGCGAGGCGTGGGTGCAGGAATAGTTGATGGAATGGCCCGCCGGTGCCACGCCGAGCTCCAGGCACTTGGCCCAGAACGGGTCATAGTCGTAAGCCGAATCGAGGGCCAGCGGCGTGTAGTGCATGGTGGCGAGCGCGTGTTCCGGGGCCTCGGCCGCGACCGTGGGATCGGGGCGCAGCACCTCATTGGCCGACATCATCGCCTTGAGCCCCAATTCCTTGACCGCGAACTCGAGCTCCTCGATGGCCTCTTGCGGCGTGTGCATGGGGATGACAGCGGCCGGCGTCATGCGGTGGCCGACGTCCTTGAACATGTCGGCATACATCATGTTGAGCGCCCGGCAAGCGGCCTGGCGCACCTCGTCGTCGGGCATCACCTGGACGCGGAATCCGTAGGTGGGATAGAGGGTCGCAAAATCCACCCCCGCTTCATCGAGGCGCTGGGCATAAAGGTTGGGCAGCATGCAGGTGACCCGGTCGATGGTCTGGGTGCCGGTATGCCCGCCCCAGAAGACCGACTTGGCGCCCAAGGGCCTGGCCTGATTGACCGACTTCTCGAAGCGCTTCACCAGGTCCGGACCGCCCACTTGTTTCAGGAAATCGGGCAGCACGAAGCGGGATTCGATGATATGGCCGTCGCCGTCGATCACCGGATAATCGAGGGTTTCACGCCGTTTTGATGAATCCGTTTGACGCTTCTTGTATTCGCTCATGGTGACCTCCCATATTCATCAGCCGGGGATTGATATCCATCCCAGGCTGCGGATTTTGGGAAGTCTAGCGCAAAATATGCTGCCTACACACCCATAGCGGAAAGATCGAGATGCCCGTCCGAAACCGGCGGGCACCAGAAATAGCTGCCGGAAATGGGCCGGGAATAGCGGAACAAGCCGTCGATGATGCCGTCGTCCAGCCCCGTCATGCGGCGCATCTGCGCCTCGAAGGCATCAAAGGATTTCCCGAAGGCGATGAACATCAGGCCTTCGCCCGATGCATCCGCCCAGGGCAGGGAGCGGCGCACCACGAAGGCTTCCGGATCGAAGCTTTCCTGGGCGGTGCGTTTGACATGGGCCGATGCCGGGGCTTCGTCGAACTCCTCGTTGGTGTCCTGGTGGCGCCCAATGATGTCGTCGCGTTCCTTCTGGGAAAGGCTTTCCATGTGGATGAGATCATGGGCCCATTGCTGGGCGGCGACGAAGCTGGAACCGTCCAGCCCCGCACCGCGGTCCTTGGCGATGGCGGCTTCGACCGCGTTCTCACCCTGGGGATTCTCCGTCCCGTCCTCGTATCCCGACAGGTCCCGGCTGGTGTCGTATTTGAACCCGTCCACCAGGCGTTCGCGGCGGAAGGCGTCCTTGATCTGCGCCTCGATTGCGCGGCCCCTATGGGTGATCACCCCGCGATCGGTGTGGCGCACCCAGACCCAGAGGTCGGTCTGGGTGGAGGGGATCTCGACGCCGGGACCCGTAAGGCAGGGGAAGTGGCGCAGACCCTCGACCGCGCTGCCGAGGCCCATCACCAGGCCGGCGCTGAGGCCGATGACGAGGCTCTCATTCACCGGCCCGGCGGCCAGGGCGGTCAGTGCCGCGCGGGGATCGGCATCGCGGATCCGGGTGAATTCGAGATAGCGCGAATGGAGGGGGGCGTCGGCGAGGATGCCGGGCTGGGGCGTGCT
>JAHEKA010000504.1 GCA_024638585.1 Rhodospirillales bacterium | reverse complement strand
GATAGGCATCGGTGAAGAAGGTCGCGGTCTCGCAGATCTCGCGGTGGATGAATTTCTCGAAGCCGTATTCCACCAACTCGTCCACCATGCGGAAGGGCAGGCCGGGGATGCATTCCTCGCCGGAGCGGATAGCCGGCCCCGATCCGCTGGCTGCCAAGATCAGGCTGTGGACCCGGCCCGGGTGGTTGAGTGCCATCGCCAGGGCGATGCGCCCACCCATGGAATGACCCAGCACATGGGCACTTTCAATGCCGAGATGCTCCAACAGCGCAGCCCCGTCGCAGGCCATTTGTTCAATGGTGTAGACTCCGTCTGGCGCCGATGAGCGGCCGCACCCGCGCGGATCTAAGATGATGAGCTGCACATCGTTCTCGAGGCCCGGCACCTGGTGCGGTTCCCAGACATTGGCGCCGTAGGCGGTGGACGGGATCAGGACCAGTGGCTCGCCAGTCCCGTGAATTTCATAATAGAGATCGATGCCTGTGCTGATCGGCTCCAGCGGCATATGCGCCTCCCCGGGTTATTGGCGCCGATCAGGATAGGATCATCGCGGGCGGGCGGCAACGGCCGGGGCGTGGAACCATGCGCCCTAGAAGCTGCTTCCGGGTTCTTTCAGGAAGGCGATTTCATCCGCCGTGGAAGCGCGGCCCATCACGGCATTGCGATGGGGGAAGCGGCCGAAGCGTTCGATGATGGCCCTGTGCCGGCGCGCGAAATCGAGCCCCTCCTCGTCACCCAGCGCTTCGTAGAGGTCGCAGGCACGGTTTTGGTCGGCCAATTCCTCGCTATGCTGGAACGGCAGATAAAGGCAATGACGCTGGTCGAACGTCAGGTCTTGATCCGCACCACGGGCGATGGCCGTTTTGGCAAGGGTGAGCGCCCGGGCATCGGTGGCGAAGGCTTGGGCGGTGGCGCGGAACATGTTGCGCGGGAACTGGTCGAGGACGATGACGGCGGCCAGGACCGTGCGCGCAGAGGCTTCGTCGCCATTCGGATATGATCGGGCGATCCGCTCGTAAAGCCCTCGGAATCGGTTGCGCACGGCCTCATCCAGCGCCTCGCTCTTGCGATACCAGTCTTCGCGGGCCAGTTCCTCGAACCAGAAGCCCAAGACCTCGCCCACCCAGCCGGGTTCTTCCAAATTCGCTTCCGACATCGGCGCCTAGGATTGGGGCGTCCTGCCTTCGCCGAACCACACCCGACGCCAGGCAAACACCTCCATGCTGCGCAGGCCTTCGCTGACGTTGGGCTCGCGATTGGCGATCTCGCGCGCTTCCTCGATGGTCTTGACGTTCTGCAGGATGACGACGGCCCCGCCGTAGCGGTTGCCGGTTTCATCCTGTTGCGGGCCGGAGCCGAGCAGCAGACCGCGGTCGAACAGGTCGCGCAGGAACACCACGTGATCCTTGTGAACGTCTTCCTTGCTGCGGCCGATATCCGGCGGGTTTTCGACCTCCTTGGAAACGCAGACAAATAGGTATTGCGGGTCGCGGTCGGTCGGTGGGGAAACGTCGCTCATGGTGGAATCCTCCCTGGTTCTCTTGCTCCGGTGCATGGCGCCCCGGGTCGCCCCTATTCGGGCCAGTCTATCAGCAGTCCCGCTTTCCGCGACAGGTCAAACACCCGCCCGATCGGCAAAGAAAGGCCGGCCCGGAGGCCGGCCAAGTCTGACAGGGAAACTTGACGGCCTTGCGTGGGAGGAACAATCGCGCGGCCGATCATTTTTTCTACGGCGGAAGATGCTTCTTGGATCACATCTGAGGCGGGATTCAGAATGTCGAATTATCCGCCAACGTGGTTCCGGGCCGAGGTGAGAAAGGCATCGACGGCGTCCTGGGTGGTGTCGAAGGCGCAGACCAGGCGCAGGGTGGTCGATTCGGCCCCGCCCCAGCGGTAGAACTGGGCACCCTCAGCCTCGAGACCCGCGATCACCGGTGGCGGAAGGGCGACGAACACCTCGTTGGCCTCTGTCGGGTAGGCGAGGCGGGCGTCCGCTATGTCGCCGAGGCCCGCCGCCAGGCGCTGGGCCATGGCATTGGCGTGGCGCGCGTTCTTGAGCCACAGGTCGTCCTTGAGGTAGCCGTCGAACTGAGCGGCGATGAATCGCATCTTGGAAAACAGGTGTCCGCCCCGCTTGCGCCGGAAGGCGATCGTGTCCGCGAGTTCGGGATCGAAGCAGATGATGGCTTCGGCGGCGAAGGCGCCGTTCTTGCTGGCCCCGAAGCAGAGAATATCGACGCCCGTCTGCCAACTCGCCTGTGCCGGACTGCATCGGAGATGCACCAGCGCATTGGCGAAGCGCGCGCCGTCCACATGCAGCTTCAGGCCCTTTTCATGGGCGAAATCGGCAAAGGCGGCAAGCTCGTCCGGGGTATAGACGCGGCCGGTCTCCGCTGTCTGGGACAGGCTGATGGCGGCGGGCTGGACGTTGTGCACGCCGTGGGCGAGGGTCGCCCAGGCAGCCTCGATATCTGCGATCGAGATCTTGCCCTCACGGTCGGGCACCGGGATCAGCTTGGCGCCGCCGGTATAGAACTCCGGAGCACCGCATTCGTCCTGGTGGGCATGGGACTGGGGATGGCAGAAAATCGCCCCCCAAGGGGGGGTCATGGCGGCCAGGGCAACGGCATTGGCCGCGGTCCCGGTCGCCATC
>JAHEKA010000503.1 GCA_024638585.1 Rhodospirillales bacterium | reverse complement strand
CGCGGCTCCGAAAGAAAAAACCGAAACCGGTTTGCAGACGAAGCCACCCAATAGGCCGGAACATCTTCAACCGCGTCAAACTCTCTCATAAGACGTGGACCACTCAATGGGGGCAGGCCACCAGTGCAATTCACGACAGTCTCTGCGCCATGACAGCGGACCATCACCAGAACATCAAGATCGTCCACCTGTTGGATACACCTGAGGCCGCGCCGATCCTTACGCGGTGGTTCATCGAGGCGTGGACGCCCTGGTATGGCCCAGGCGGCCAGGGCGACGCGGCGGCGGACCTTGCTGCGTGCTGCAGCCGGGACCACCTTCCGATCTGCTTGGTGGCATTGGACAGGGCGACCGGCGAGATCCTGGGCACGGTCGGGATCAGGACTGAGTCGGTCGGAAGCGAGCTTGGAGTAGGGCCTTGGCTGGCTGCCATGCTGGTCGGTGAGGCTCATCGAGGGCGGGGCGTTGGGACCGCCCTTGTCGAAGCGATCGAGCGGGAGGCCGCGCGCCTGGGCTTCGGCTCGATTTATAGCTCCACCGATACAGCCAATCGCATCTTAGAGCGCCTTGGGTGGCGCCCTTTCGGGGAGGCTGAGTCGTTGAGGGGCTCGACAATAGTGTACCGGCGTCGCATTGCTCCCGATTCCCCCATTGATCCCACTTCCGATTAACGCCGATGTTGCCGGTGGCTTTGGTGGACCAGACGGCTTTGCCCGATAGGGTTGGGGCCATGATCCGAGCGTTTCGCGTTCCCGGTCTTTGCGCCTCGGATGCCAGGTCTTGACGCCGCGCTTCATGTGGGGGACCTCCGGGTGTATCGTTGGCCAATAACGTTTCGACGATCCTGGAGGAAACCCAATGGCAAACCCGACCAACCGAAAAGCCAAGATCCGGCATATCGCCATCAAGACGCCCGATCCGCAGCGCTTGGCGAAGTACTACACCACCGTATTCGGCATGGACGTGGTGCTGGAGCGGCCCACGGGATCGGTCTATCTGTCCGACGGGGATCTTTGCTTGGCCTTATTGCCGACCCGGGGCGAAGTCGCGCCCTCCATCGAACATTTCGGCTTTCATATCCAGGATGCGGCAGAGATCGCCGACGCCATCGAAGGCCTCGGCATGGAGCCGCCCAAGACGCGCCCCAATGATCCGCCCTATGCCGAGACGCGGACCACGGACCCGGACGGCAATATGATCGACCTGTCGGTCCACGGGTTCGAGATGCAGGAATTCCAGGAGGACCGCTCCAAGAAATCCGCGGCCGAGTAGGCCAAGGCGGGCGAAGCGCTAACGAGGGACGGCGCCGGGGGTTATCCGCCCCGTTGCAGGCTGGTGCCCCGGCCGAATCCGATAAAGCGCAAGCCCAAGGTGACGATCAGCAGGAAACCCATCAGCAAGGTGCCGATGGCGGCCACCGCCTCGATATAGCCCTCGTCCCACATGTTCCAGATCAGGATGGCGAGAACCTGATTTTCCTGCCCCTCGTACAGCACCAGGGGCTTGCCCGCCGTTCGGATGACGTGCAGCATCACCCAGACCCAGACGCCGATGAAGGTGGGCATCATCAAAGGAAAAAACACCCGCCGCATGGTGCGCCATCGCACCGCGCCCGAGACCTGGGCGGCTTCTTCCAGTTCCTTGTGAATTTGCAGGATCGCCGCATTCATCGACCGCGTCCCATAGGCCATGTAACCGACCGTGAAGGCGATGGTCATGGCGAGCACGCCGCCGTGCAGCGGGATGCCCACCGCATCGGCTTGAAGGAACAGCCATAGGAAGGCCAAGCCCAGGACGATCCCGGGAATCGCGTGGGGAATGAAGGCAAGCTGGTCGAGGATGCGCCGGCCCCAGAACTTCGAGCGGACCACCACCATGGAAACCAGGAACGACACCAGCACCGTCAGTGTCGAGGCGGCGATCACCAGGATCACGGTGTTGAACAAGACCGTGCCCACCAGTTCCGTATTCCAAAGCTGCAGGTAATTGCCAAGGGTCATGGACTTGAATGCCTCGATCCCGGGTTGCTGCAGGAACGGCAGAAAGGAGGTGAACAGAAACACCAGGAACGGCAGGATCACCGCCAGCGTCAGATACAGAATCACCAGGCCGAGCGCGGCATAGCGCCAGCGGCCGAGATCCAGCTCACGCGGCCGGTAGCCCTTGCCGGTGATGATGCTGAAGCGTTCGGAATGACGGATCACCCGGGAATAAAGGATGGTGGCGACGATGGCGATGCCGAGATAGACAATGGCCAGGGCATTGGCCTCGCCGAAATTGGGTGTCAGCGTCACCGAATGCAGCACCGAATAGATCTTGGTGGAAAACACGTAAATCCCAGACGGCAGGCCGAGGATGCCAGGAACCTCGAACACCTCAAGCGCCGTCATCGCCTGATAGATCAACACCGCCATCAGGCCCGGCAGCATCAAGCGAAGGGTCACGCGCCGCAGGCTGGAGGCGGGATGCGCGCCCGACATGGCGGCGGCCTCCTCCAGCGCCGGGTCCATGGACCGCAAGAGCGGCACCAGCATCAGGAAGGCCGTCGGCACCAGACGCATGCCTTCGATGAAGATCATGCCGCCCAGGGAGTAGATGTTGATCGGTCCGATCCCCAGTTCCGCCAGAACATTGTTGAGATAGCCGATCCGGGGCGAAAGCA
>JAHEKA010000502.1 GCA_024638585.1 Rhodospirillales bacterium | reverse complement strand
GGGCGGTCAGTGCCGCGCGGGGATCGGCATCGCGGATCCGGGTGAATTCGAGATAGCGCGAATGGAGGGGGGCGTCGGCGAGGATGCCGGGCTGGGGCGTGCTCATGTCTCAGGCTGTCCTATGTTCTTGCGGTGTTTGACTTCTTCACCGCCCGGGTGGGCGGCACCCCTATCTGCTGTGGGCAAGTTCATAACCCATCGCGGCGGCGAGATCAAAAGCGGAGGTTCGCGTCTAATCTCCTCCAAACGTGAAATCCGGTTTGCGTTTCTCGCGGAAGGCGGCGGCCGCTTCCTGGTGTTCCCCATGGGGGAAGCGTTCGATCTGAATCTTGGATTCTGCCACCAGCGCCGCGCGCAAGCCGTCGAGGTCGCTCAGCAAGCCTTTGATGGCGGCGAGGGCGGCCCTGGGCCCGCCGGCCAACTCCCGTGCCATGGCGCGGGCGGCCTCAAGGACCTCACCCTCGAAGGTCACGATATCGACCAGGCCGAGCCGGTGCGCTTCCTCGCCGTCGATCGCGCCGGCCGTGAGAATCAGGCGCTTGGCGATCCCCGGCCCGACGCGGCGGGGCAGGGTATAGCTCAGCCCCCAATCTGGCCCCAACGCCATGCGGAGATGAGAGAATGTGAAGGTGGCCGTGTCCTCTGCGATGACGATATCGGCGAGGCAGGCGAGCGAGACACCCGCCCCCGCGGCGTGCCCGGCGACAGCACAGATCACCGGTTTGGGGAAGGCGGCGAGCATCTCGGCGGTCTTGGCGACCTCGCCCATGCGGCGTTCGATGGCGCGCCGGCTGGTCTCGCCCATGGTGCGCACGTCGCCGCCGGCGCAGAAATTGCCGCCCGCCCCCGTGATCACCACCACGTCG
The DNA here is from genome assembly GCA_024638585.1 of Rhodospirillales bacterium. Classification (GTDB taxonomy): domain Bacteria; phylum Pseudomonadota; class Alphaproteobacteria; order SMXQ01; family SMXQ01; genus SMXQ01. The sequence continues at coordinate 1,797 of JAHEKA010000502.1, read as the reverse complement.
ACGTGCTGATCATCGTCCAGCGCAGTGAGCGCCCCGCGCAGACCGTCGCGCGCCTCGGCCGTCAGGGCGTTGCGGGCGTCGGGTTCATCCAGGGTGATGACGGCGATGCGCCCGTCCTCGATGTCCCAATGAAGCGCCATGGGCCTTAGCCGCCGTTCAGGTCGGAAAAGCCCTTGCCCTCGGCCACCAGGCGTTCGAGCAGGGGTGCGGGCTGCCAGTAATAGGCATCCTCGGAGGCAAACGCCCGGATGTCGGCCAACACCTTTTCCAATCCGATGATGTCGCCCGCGCACATCGGCCCGCCGCGCCAGCGCGGGAAGCCGTAGCCCATGATCTCAACCATATCCACGTCCAGCGGGCGCAGCGCGATGCCTTCCTCGACGATGCGCGCCCCTTCGTTGATCATGGCATACAGGATCCGGGTCTGGATTTCTTCGGGCGTGAAGTTCCGCCTCGCGATGCCTTTCTTTTCCGATTCCTCGAGCACGATCTTTTCCGCGTCCGGGTTGGGCGTGGCCTTGCCGTCCTCGTAGACGTACCAGCCGCGCCCAGTCTTGCGGCCGAGCCAGCCCGCTTCGCATACCTTATCGGCGATGGCGACGTAGCGTTCTTCTGCGGGCCGGGTCGCAGCCTTGCGTTGGCGCATGGCGTAGCTGATGTCCAGGCCCGACAGGTCCATCACCTTGAACGGGCCCATGGGCAGGCCGAAGGCTTCCATGGCGGCGTCCACGTCCCAGGGCATGGCGCCGTCCTCCACCATGTAATCGGCCTGCTTGCGGAAATGGGCGAGGATCCGGTTGCCGATGAAGCCGTCGCAGACGCCTGCCAGTACGCCGACCTTGCCGAGCTTGCGCCCGACGGCGAATCCGGTGGCGATCACATCGGGCTGGGTCGTATCGGCGCGGATGATCTCCAGCAGCCGCATGATATGGGCGGGGGCGAAAAAGTGCAGGCCGAGCACGTCACCGGGGCGTTTGGTGACGGACGCGATCTCATTGATGTCGAGGTAGGACGTGTTGGTCGCAAGGATCGCATCCGGCTTGGCCGCGGCGTCGAGCTTGGCGAAGACTTCCCGTTTTACGTCCATGTCTTCGAACACCGCCTCGATCACCAGGTCGGCGGCGCCGAGATCGGCGTAATCGATGGACGCCGCGAGCTTGCCCATCAGCGCCGCTTTGGCGTCCTCGGTCATACGCCCGCGGCTGACATAGCCGTCGAGGTTTTTGGCGATGTTCTCTTGTCCGCGGTCGCGCGCCGCCGCGTCGGTCTCGATCAGGGTGACGGAATATCCCGCGCGCAGGGCGGCGACACTGATCCCCGCGCCCATGGTGCCGCCGCCGATGACGCCGATGGTGGAAACGTCGCGCGGCTTTGCGTCTTCAAGTCCCGGCACCTTGGCCACCGCGCGTTCGGCGAAGAAGGCGTGGCGCAGGGCCTTGGCCTGGTCGGAGCCGCGCAATTCGACGAAGATCTCGCGCTCGCGTTTCACGCCGTCGGCGAAGGGCAGGGTGGCGGCTTCGAGCGCTTCCACCGCCTTGACGGGGCTGTCCTGGCCGCGGGCGCGCTTGGCGACATTGGCCTTGGCTTGGGTGAAGAAGTCCGCCGCGTCCGGGCGCTGCGTCTCGGTCGCGGACAGCCTGCGGATCGGCGTGCCCCTCTTGATCTCGGTAAGGGCGGCCTTGGCGAAGGCGATGGCCGCGGGCTTGAGATCGCCCTCGACCACCGCATCGGCAAGCCCCAACCGGGCGGCCTCTTCCGCGGCGACCTGACGGCCGGTGGTGATGAGGTCGAGCGCCG
>JAHEKA010000501.1 GCA_024638585.1 Rhodospirillales bacterium | reverse complement strand
AGGGTCACGCTCTCGCGCAGGTTGGGATTGCGCCCGGTGAGTGCGATCAAGACGGCGCCGGCCAGGGGGATCAGCAGGGACAGAGCAAGGGCGGTCGTGGCCGTCATCGCGCGTTCCCCAGCAATACGTGAGCCGCTTGTTCGGCGACCGCGGTCGTCAACCCGGCATCGATCCCAAAGTAGACATTGGCGCCGACCAGAACCCAGGTGGAGACCAACAGGGCAGCCGGCGCCTCACCCGCAGTGGCGCCGGCCGCGGGTTCATCCAAGTAAGCTGCCTCAACCACCCGCCAGATATAGATCACGGCAAGGAGAGAGCTTGCCACGATCAAGACCGCAAGGGGCCATAGACCCGATTCCAGGGCACCCGCGATCAGATACCATTTGCTGATGAAACCGACCGTCAGCGGAACGCCGATCAGGCTGAGCCCGCCCAGTACAAAGGCTGCCATTGTCCACGGCATCAGCTGGCCCAAGCCCCGCATGTGGTCGATGCTGGCGCCGCCGAAGCGGTAGACCACGGCACCCAGCGCCATGAACAAGGCCCCCTTCATCAAGGCGTGGTTGAAAAGGTGAAGGATCGCAGCGGTCAGGCCGGTTACCGTGCCGAGGCTGATGCCGAGCACCATGTAGCCCAGCTGGGCGACCGATGAATAAGCCAGCATGCGCTTGATATCGACCTGGAAGATGGCGACGGTCGAGGCGGCGAACATCGCCAGGATCGCGAGCGGCAGCAGGAGATAGGTGAGGGCCTGGCCGAAAATGTGGAAGTCGGTGCCGAACACCGTGAACAGAAAGCGCAACAGAAGATACACCGCCGCCTTGGTCGCGGTCGCGGCTAGGAAGACGGTGACTGCCGAGGGCGCGAAGGCGTACGCATTGGGCAGCCAAAGGTGCATCGGAAACAATGCGAGCTTGAGGCCGAGCCCGGTGACGATGAATGCGAAGGCCGCCTCCAGGGTTCGGTTTGCTCCGAGGGGCGGAATCCGTTGGGCGAGATCCGCGATGTTCAAGGTCCCGGTCATCATATAAAGGAGCCCGACGCCAATGACGAAGAAGGTCGCGCCGATGGTCCCCATGATCAGGTAGGTGTAGGCCGCGGTAAGCGCGCGCCGATCTTGTGTTGCACCCAGCGCCACCATCACATAGGTGGCCAACGAGGAAATCTCCAAGAAAACGAAGACGTTGAAGGCGTCCCCCGTGATCACCATTCCCAATAGGCCGGTGAAACAGAGCAGGTAGCAGGTGTAAAACAGGACGTGGTTGTGGGGCTCGATTTCCTTGGCGATGGAAACCCGCGTATAAGGCAAGACTGCGGTGCTGATGCCGGAGATGATCAGCAGCACGATCGCGTTGGCGGCGTCGACCCGGTATTCGATGCCCCACGGCGCCGCCCAGTTACCGAGCACGTAGGACAGCGTCCCCTGATCCATCACTTGGCGCAGCAACGCGATCGAGATCCCAAAGGCGGCGACCGAGACCAGGAACGTCAACAACCACGCCAGCGACTCACGCCGGCAGAAGACGCTGAGCGGCGCCGCGATCAACGGGATAACCACCTGCAGTATCGGAAGGTGGGCCGAGATCACTGCGGGGCGTCCTTCGCCTCGGACCCGGAGCCGAATTCCATCTCGTCATCGGCCGCCTGAATCTCGTCCTCTTCGATACTGTCGTAAGACATCTTGATTCGCACCACCAGCGCGAGACCGAGCGCAGTGGTGGCAACGCCGACGACAATGGCGGTGAGGATCAGCACATGGGGCAGGGGGTTGGAATAGACCTCGCCCGGATTGCCGGTCAGGATCGGCGCCGTCCCGCCCTCGATCTTGCCGATGGAGATATAGAGAATAAACACGGAGGTCTGAAAGATATTGAGCCCGACGATTTTTTTCACCAGGTTGCCGCGGGACACGACCGTGTACAGGCCCAGCATCATCAGCACGATGACGATCCAGTAATTGAAAAGGCCGAAAAAATCCGAGGCCGCCATCACCAGTCCTCGTCGCCCATCGCCGGATTCTGTCCTGCGAAGGCGTAGAATGTGGAGACCATGACCGCCGACACCGTCAGACCCACCCCGAATTCGACCAGAAGGATACCGAGATGCTGGCCGGCGACCTGGGTAGACCCCAGCACCGAATAATTGAGGTAGTTTTCCCCGAACAGAAAGCTGACGATTCCCACACCGCCGTAAAGCAGCACCCCCGCCGCCAACAGCATGCGCACGGCCGGGCCCGGGATCGCCGCCCGCGCATCCTTCAGCCCGAAGACCAGGGCATAGATGATGAAGGCTGAGGCAAAAATGACGCCCGCTTGGAATCCCCCTCCCGGGCCATAGTCGCCATGGAACTGCACGTAGAGAGCAAACAACAGGATCGGCCCGATGAGCACCTTGGTCACCACCCGCAGCACCAAGTGATGATGCAAGGTGTGGATTTGCGGCCCGTCGGGTTCGCGGATGAAAGCCGCCAGCAGTAGCAACACACCAATGCCTGCGGTGAAGATTACGGTGACCTCGCCCAGGGTATCGAACCCGCGATAGCTGGCCAACACCGCCGTGACGATGTTGGGCATGCCGATCTCCTTCTCGGTGTCATTGATGTATTTGGGCGCAACATGGGTATGGACCGGCGCCTGTGGATCACCGAAGCGCGGCATGTCGAGC
>JAHEKA010000047.1 GCA_024638585.1 Rhodospirillales bacterium | reverse complement strand
GTCGGCACGCGAGTGCCATAGCGATCATCACCCTTTGGTTCATGCCGCCGGACAGCTGGTGGGGATATTCCCTTGCGCGCCGCGCGGTGTCAGGAATGCCAACCCGTTCAAGAAGGCGTTCGGCCTCGCGCCGCGCGGCGCGGCGTGAGAGCCCTTGATGCAAGACAAGACTTTCGGCGAGTTGCCCGCCGATGGTATGCAAAGGATTGAGAGAGGTCAGCGGATCCTGGAAGATCATGGCGATCTCACGTCCGCGAATTTCTCCCATCTCTTCCTCATTGAAGGCCAGCAGGTCCTCACCCTCGAAAAGGATTTCCCCGTTGGTGATCCTGCCGTTGGGTGGCGTCAGTTTGAGGATTGCGTGACAGCTGACGCTCTTCCCACAGCCGCTTTCGCCCACCAGGCAAAGCGTTTGTCCGGCTTCCATGTGGAAATTGATGCCGTCGACGGCGGTGACGAAACCATCCTCGGTTTCGAAGTCGATTCTTAGATCACGAACTTGGAGCAGTGGCGCCATCCGATTTCCTCTCCCCCCTCCGAGGATGCCCCTTTGGGGAGCGCTTCAGGTGCCTGATAAAGCGCCGGCCCGCGATGGTCTGCGCGGGCCGGCAAGCAACATAGGTCCAAAAGCTACTTGGGCGCGGCCATAGCGCCACCCATGCGCTTGGCCCGAGGCTTGATCTGCAAATTGTCGGGCCTCAGGTCCATGAAATAAAGCGGATACGGGGTCCATTCAACGCCCTTGCGCATGGCGTAGGTTTCGAATGGATTGTAGAGGATGGTCATCGGCGCCTCGTCCTCAAGGATGTCGAGCTGGCGCTGGAACATGGAGAAACGCTTCTTCATGTCCGCACTCGTGAGGACCTTGTTCCCCAGCTCGTTGAACTCCTTCGGCGCCTTCCAGTACTTGTACTTCCTCTGAAGCGCGCTCTTGTCGCCATACAGGATCCACATCGCCCCGGTCGGATCGGGCAGGCGGTAGGTGTTGGACCAGGGATAGACGGCAACATCCTTGGAGCGCTTCTGCTTGAAGTTCTCGACCACTTCGATCCGCGCGTTGACGCCGATCTTCTTCCACATCTGCTGGATGATCTGTGCCGCCGACAAGGCATTGACGTAGTAGGTCGCCATGGTCTTGTAAAGCAGCGGCTCGCCCTTGTAGCCGGCTTCCTTCAGCAGCGCCTTGGCCTTCTCCGGATCGTACGAAATGGGCTTGCGATCCTTGTTGTACATCGGGCCGAATTCCGCCAGCTGATGGCCGTTGGGCGTATAGGTCTTGCTGCCCCAAAGCGCGTTGATCAGGGCCGGACGGTCGATGGCGAGCGCCAGCGCCTGACGGATCTTCTTGTTCTTGAGAACCGGATGCTTGGTGTTGAAGATCAGCACATGGGAATTATTCAGAACGACGCTCTTATGGCTGAGTTTGCCTTTGTAGCGTTCGATGATGCGGATGTTGTCTGGCGGGATGTTGACGGCGATGTCGAACTCACCGCTGACAAGGCCGGCGATGCGGGTCGAGACTTCCGGCACCTGCTTGAAGGTCACGCTCTTGAAGGCGGGCTTGCCGCCGAAATAGGCGTCGAAGGCGGTAAATTTCTGATAGTCCCCGTTCTTCCATTCGACGAACTTGAACGGGCCGGTGCCGACGGGGTTACGGCCCATCTTCTTCAGCGCCGCTTTCATCCAATCCTTCTTGCCGGCTTTTCGGGCCTTGGCGCCGGCCTCCATCCAGGAGCGCTTGTTGACGATCCAGGAGGTGTAGGACGCGAGCCTTTGTTCCAGAATCAGGTCGGGCTTCTTGGAGACGAAGCGGACGGTGTATTTGTCGACCGGGGTCACCGACTTGATGTGTCCGAAATAGCGCCGGCCGTTCTTGATGACGCCCTTCTTGCTGGTCATCCGTTGCGGCGAAAAGGTGAAGGCCACGTCTTCCGAGGTCAGTTCGTCACCGTTATGGAACTTGACGCCTTTGCGCAGATTGACCACGAGGGTGCTGTTGTCGATCCGCTTCCAGGAGGTCGCGATATGCGGGATCAGTTTGGCCCCCGCGCCACGCTTTTCGTTCAGGAAATCGCGGCGGATCAGGGTGTCGAAAACGGAATAGGTCACCCGTACGTCGACATTGCCGGTCTTGAGCGCGGGTTCCAAGCTGCGGGGCAGCTTGTTCACGGCCACCACCAGATCGGGCCGATCATCGGCCTTGGCGGGGCCCGGTTGTCCGGCAACCAGGCCAAAACAAATCAGGGACAGGGCGATCACGATCGATCGCGAGAATCGCTTGCACATGGGGTCCTCCCGTTGACTTTCTCTGCCGCCCCCCATTGACAGCCTTGGGACCGGCGTGAAAACAAGAACAGGCTACGCGATGTCATTTCCAGCTCTGCAATGTTACAGAGCGATGAGCCGAAGCGCCAGGAGAAGACGTTGCGGGGTTTCTTACCCCGGCCCAAGCGCAAAGCCGAAATCAAGCCGATGAAGGGACAGCCCCGGCGCCGTCATGAACGAGCCAGTCGGGCCAATTGATGGTCATGCCGATACAATCGGCTTCGATAACCTTGAGCATATCGGCAACGTTCTTGACGCTGTGGGCGCGCACCTCGCCGATCGCCTCCGCCGCCTCGGCCACCCGGTCGGAGGTCACCTCGCTCGCCGGCGGGCAGAACTGATCGAGGCCCGCGTCCAGGGCTTTGGCGACGTTTTCGGGACTGAACTCTCCGGCGCGCACCAGCCAGCCGACGCGCATGGCGGGCGCCAATCGTTTCATTTCGCAGGCGGCATCGAAATGAAAGGACGTGATGATTGTTTTCTCCTCCAAGCCGTGGGCAGCGAGCGCCTCAAGGATCGCTTCCGCAAGACCCGGCGCCGGCTCCTTGATTTCTGCGTGATGGAAGAAGCTATCGCCGAACGTGGTCAGGAAATCGTCGAAGGTCAGCATGGCCTCGCCGCGAAACCGATACGGAGAGAACCACGACCCCATGTCCAGCGGCCGCAGTTCGTCCCAGGTCAGGTCCGCAATCCTGAGACCGGGATATCCATAACGGTCGAGCACCCGGTCATGGCAGACGACGATGCGTCGATCCTTGGAGAACTGAAGATCGTATTCGACCTCTTTGGCCCCCATCTCCCCGGCAAGGGCGAACGCCGCACCGGTATTTTCCGGCGCGTAAGCCGACGCACCCCGGTGGGCGATGATTCTGAAGCCGGGCCGGACGGTGACGGGAAGAAGGGGCTTATCCATGGAGCGGGCACCGCACTCAATCGAGCAAGTAATACCTGGCCGGGACGAACACGGCTTACAGGACGGACAAGGTCGCGAAGCATACACTACAAGCGATGATCGGCGTCGTCACCCAGCCCGATGCGATTTTGGCGAGCACACTCAAGTTGACGCCGCCGCCGCCCTTCAGGACGCCGAGCCCGAGCATGGCGCCGATCACCGCCTGGCTGCTCGAAACCGGCACCAACGGTATCGTCGGCAGTCCAGAGCCAGCAAGAAAGGATTCCAAACCTTGCGAGGCAAACAGGAAGAGAACGATGGAATGAGCCATCACGACGATCCAGGCGGCGACCGGCGATAGCGGCATCAACCCCGCGCCGACGGTCAGCATCACCTTCTTCGAATAGGTAAATACGCCCAACGCGATGGCCAGGCCTCCCAGGAGGAAGAGCAGTTCAACGCCGCTGAGGGAAACCAACCCGGCGACCTTAACCGCCGTGAACGGGTTGGCGGACACGAAGACACCCATCACGTTTGCGATGTTGTTGGCACCGAGGCTGTAAGCGCCGAAGGCCCCGGCGATGATGAGGGCCAGACGCGTCAGGGCGTCAAGACGAAGCAGGTGGAGCCGCGCCAGCTTGATGCTGGGAACCGTAATCTTGAACAGAACCACGGCGACCAGCCCGGCGAGGATCGGGCAGGCCACCCAGGTACCAATGATCTTGAACACCACGGAAAGATCGGTTGGCGATCCGCTGTAGAGATTCCATCCGATTATTGCGCCGACGATGGCCTGGCTGGTCGAAACCGGCAGACCCAGGCGGGTCATCATGTAGACCGTAGTTGCGGCCGCGACGGCGGCCACGCAGGAGGCCGAAAGGGAATCGATTGCGCCAAGTTTGCCCAGCGTATCGGAAGCACCCGCCCCGCTGATGACGGCGCCAAGAACGACGAACACCGAACAAATGGCGGCGGCTTTGGTAAAGCTCACCATCCGGGTTCCCACGGCGGTCCCGAAGACGTTGGCCGCGTCGTTGGCGCCGAGCGACCAGCCGAGAAACAGGCCGCCGGTCAGCAACAGGAGAACGATCACATCCATATCCGGGATCTCACGGAATCAGATGGCACGCTTGATGGTGTAAATGCCGAGCCGGTCGGCAACGTCTTCGGCCCCATCGGCCACGTCATCGATGTATTCGACAAAGCTCTTGAGGTGCAGCTTCCCGGAGAGATCGAGTTCCGATTCGAACAAGGTGCGTTTCAGCTCGGTGGTGATCTTGTCTGCGTCTTTCTCGTATCGCATCACCTCGCGAAGATGATCCGATACGTCATCGATATTGGTGAAGAACGCGCGCGAGGCGAGAACCAGATGGTCGACGGCACTGACGGCAGCGGTCGTGAGGTCCTGAAAATGGGGCACGAGGCTTTCCGGGATGACCGGTTTTTCGATGGAAAGGGCATAGAGCCCGCCCTCCATCAGCCCGTGAACCTTATCGAGGGTCTCCAGGAGGCCCAGCACATCGCCCCGTGATTCAGGGATCAGGGTCTGTCGGTACAACTGGGCCTCGATCGACCGTCGCAGGGCATCGTCCCGGCTTTCCAGCTCCGCCAGTTTCTGCACCATGCCTTGAAATTCGCCGTTGGCACCATGCTGCAGATAGACCGATATGGCGGTCTGAAAGGTCAAGGCCGATTGCGAGAGTTTTCCCAAAAACTCCTCGATCTCGGCTTCCAGTGCTTTGGTCCGGGAAAAAAGCGCGATCTTCTTTTTCATAAACATGCCGCCCCTCCTTGCACCCTGGATGTTCCGATTCTACACGCGTGGATATTTTCGCCACCCTGCGACGCCCGTCGCACGGCGATGTGTCCCCTTCCCTCTGCAAAATAATTTGCATTATGTGCGCAGAATTAAACTGTTGCAATATTTATTGCGGATTCCGGACTGCCGCGCTAAGCTGTGTCAAAAGGGCGCCCAAACAAGGTGTGCAACGCTGGGTCTCGGCAGACGATCACGATCGGGACCACGGGGAGGAACAGGCGGATGCGTTTCTCTGAGCTTCTCGAACAGCATCAAGATCAATTGACCGCCGCAGACCAACGTGTGGTGCGGGAGCTGCTCGCCAATCCAACCGAAGCGGCGTTCCTGTCGGCGACTGGCCTCGCAGAGCGCGGAAGTGTCCATCCGGCAACGGTGGTCCGGCTGGCACAGAAGCTTGGCTTCAGCGGGTACCCGCAACTCAAAGCCGAGTTGCAGGCGGAGGTCCTGGATAGCTCCCATCCCGCCGAACGGCTCCGGCACCGGCTTGAACACGTGAAACAAGGTTCAATTCTGGCCGATATCATCGCCAGCGAGATCACGGCGCTCCACGAGCTTGCCGACCAGAATCCCGAGCCGGAAATCAATGCCGCCGCCCGGGCGCTCATGGGCGCCCGTCAGGTTTTTCTCTTCGCCCAGGGGAACGCAACGACCCTGGTTGAATTGATGGATCGCCGTTTGCGGCGATCTGAGTTTCGCACGTTGATCCTGCGACAACAGGGCCGGGATCTGGCCGAGCACGTCCTTGCGATGGGGCCGGAGGACGTCGTCCTGAACTTCGCCTTCCATTCTATTCCGGCAGGACTGACACCTCTCTTGCAGCATGCCGCGCGGATCGGTGCCACCAGCATCCTCATCACCGATATCCTGGGGCCACTGGTTAAGCCGCGTCCGGAGATTGTCATCGCCGCCAAGCGCGGCCTCGCGGAAGAGTTTCTGACGCTGACCGTGCCGATGGCCATCTGCAACGCTCTCATTCTGACCATCGCGCGGCTCGACCAGGGCCGTTCTTTGAAAGCGTTGGGACGGCTGGCCGAGTTGACCGACAAATTCACGGAAGGTCACTGAAACCATGTTCCCTGGGAAGAGGTAGACCCGTGTCGAATTCCGCCATGGAATCACATCGTCACCCTCGCGTGATCCTCGAACGCTGGTTCAATCAGACCAAGACCCTCCTGATGACGCCCCAGATCGTCATCTCGGGAATATTGATGGTCGTCCTGACCTACCTGATCGTCGTCCCGCTGCTTCAGATGACTTGGCGGACCCTGACCTGGGGCGAAGGCGACCGCCGCTTCTCGCGGCAAGCCGTCACCGGGGAAATGACCGGCTTCCACTGGGAGCAGGCGGTGTCCGGGCCGACCTCCGAAGCATTCCTCTACGAACCGTTGATCAACACCATGATCACCGGAACCCTGGCCGCGGTGTTCGCCCTATCCTTGGGCGCGGGATTGGCGTGGCTGGTGACACGCACCGACATGCCGGGCAAGGGCTGGCTCCGCCCCACCCTGATCCTGCCCTATATCGTGCCGTCCTTCGCCCTAGCGCTTGCCTGGGAAACCCTGTTCAAAAGCCCGCAAACGGGGGGTCAACCTGGCCTCTTTCAATACCTTTTCGACGTGGCCCCGCCGACCTGGCTGTCCTTCGGCGCCGTGCCCATCGTCATCACCATGTCCATTCACTATTTTCCGTTTGCCTTCCTGATGATCAGCGGCGCGCTTTCGACCGTCGATTCCCAGCTCGAGGAATGCGCCGAACTGATGGGGGCCTCACGCTGGACGGTGCTGCGCAAGATCACCTTTCCCATCGTCGGGCCAGCCATCCTAGGGGCAGCGGTTCTAACATTCGGCAAGACCATCGGCACCTTTGCCCTGCCCTACCTGTTGGGCAGGCCGGTCGAATACCAGACCCTGGCCACCATGCTGTTTTCAAGCGTTTCCCTCGGGTTCACTGCCCTCGGCTATATTCTTTCCCTGGTGCTGATTGTGATCACGGTCATCGTGATCTGGATCAGCGCGCGGCTTCTGGGCGGCAATTTGAGGCGCTTCGAGACGATCGGCGGCAAGGGATTCAAGGCCAACCTTACGCGGCTGGGGGTCTGGAAATGGCCGTTGTTTGGCATGGTTTGCTTTATTGCCTTCATCGCCGCCATCTTCCCGATCGGCCTGCTCGGCTACCAAACGCTGATGATGGTCGACGGCAACTACGGCTTCGACAATCTCACCCTTCACTATTGGCTCGGCAGATCGAACCCGGATATCGCCCGCGGCGAACCGGGCGTCCTGCACAACACCGTCATCCTGGGTGACACCTGGAACACATTGCGACTCGCTTTCCTGGCATCGATCCTAAGTTCCCTGGTCGGATTGATCATCGGCTATATCGTGGTGCGCGGGCGCGCCGGTCTGGTGTCCAGGACCCTTGATCAAATCTCCTTCCTGCCGTTCCTGATCCCGGGAATCGCGTTCGCGGCGATGTATCTCGGGATGTTCGCGGTGCAACGCGGTCCGATTCCTGCGCTCTACGGCACGTTCGCGCTGATCGTGCTGATCTGCGTGGTCAACCGCCTGCCTTATTCCACGCGGACCGGAGCCGCCGCGGTGACTCAGATCGGTCAAGAACTTGAGGAGGCGGCCGAGCTTCAAGGTGCGTCATGGGTGCGCCGTTTCTGGCGCGTGATTCTGCCGTTATCCACCGGCGGCGTAGTCGCCGGAATGCTGGTCAGCTTCATCGGCATCATGCGCGAACTCTCGCTCATCATTCTCCTGATCACGCCATCGACGCGTGTCCTCATGACGGTCGGATTCCGTTACGCCGAAGAGGACCAGACACAGCTCACCAATGCCCTGGTCATGCTGGTGACAGTGCTGACCCTATTGGGTCAGGCCTTGGTGTGGCAGTTGGGCAAGGGTCGCCTGCGCCGGCTTAAAGATCGCCAAATCGACTAATCACGGAGAGCCTTGGTTATGGGTGCGACCATAGAAATAAGAAATCTCACCAAGCGTTACGGCGATGTCTTGGCCCTCGATGATTTGAGCCTGACGGTGCACCCTGGCGAGTTCTTGGTTCTGCTTGGCCCCTCCGGGTGTGGCAAGACCACGCTGTTGCGCTCTTTGTCAGGGCTCGAAACCCCGGATGAAGGTGAAATCGTCATCGACGATAGGGTCCTTTTTTCCTCCGAACGCGGCATTCGGGTGGCGCCAGGCTTACGCCAAATCGGCATGGTGTTTCAAAGCTACGCGCTATGGCCGCACATGAAGGTGAAGGACAATATCGGTTTCGGCCTTCGGGTTCAGAAGTTCCCACAAAGCGAGATCGAAGCGCGGGTCGAGAAGATTCTGAACGAACTTTCCATGGATGGGCTCGGCGAGCGCTATCCCTCGGAGCTTTCAGGTGGGCAGCAACAACGGATCGCCCTGGCCCGGCTGATCGCGACCAAGCCTCCCGTGTTTCTCATGGACGAGCCACTGTCCAATCTCGACGCCAGGCTGCGGCTCGACATGCGTGCTGAACTCAAGCGTTTCCACTACGACTCGGACGCGACCACCGTGTTCGTCACCCATGACCAGACAGAAGCCATGACCATGGCGAGCCAGATCGTCATCATGAACGAAGGCCGCATCCAGCAGACCGCGGCACCGCTGGACATCTATCGCCATCCCGCCAACCTGTTCGTGGCGGAGTTCATCGGCATGCCGCGCATCAATTTGCTCAACGCGGAGCTGGACGCGGATGCTGGAAGTCCGGTGGCGCGGATCAGTGATTTCATCGTCCCGCTTGCCTGGAAACCGCCGGTAACCGAGCTTGTGGTCGCAGCCAGGCCCGAAGACGTAACACTGCTGACCGCCCCGGACGAAAAGGCCTTGGAATTCCGAGTTCGTGCCCTTCTGCCGTCTGGACCCGAGCTCATCATTCAATTGACCCGCGGGGACCAGACTGTTGTCGTGCGTGAGACGCGCCAAATGGATCTGGCAATGGACCAGACAGTATGGATTCAATTCGATTCGACAGCCCTCAATCTTTACGACCGGCGGGACGGCACGATGCTGCGCCCGGAAGCCGGATTACCGGGTCGAACCACCGGCCCTGAAACAACGGAAGGCTTGGCCCAACAGCCTCAAGTTTAGTTGTACCCCACACAATTCATCACTAGCAGGAAAGGAACGGGAGATGACCCTACAGAAAACCATAGGAAAATATGTGCTGCCGCTCTTGGGAGTGGCCCTGATCTCTACCGCACCCACAGCGAGCCTGGCCGAAACCCAGGCTGAATGGCTAAAACGCGCCCAAGTCGGCCCCACCGCGCCGGCAAAGCAAGACTGGAAGGCCATCGAAGCCGCCGCCCGCAAGGAGGGCAAGGTCGTCATCTACTCGGTGTCGTCCCGAATCTTCAAATTGGTCAAGAAGTTCAAAAAGAAATACGGCATCGATATCGTCGGCCATGATCTGACCTCACGCGTCCAGCTGGAAAAATTCCAGCGTGAATACAAGGCGGGCGTGCACCAGGTGGACGTCTTGTTCAACAACGAAACACCCCACTTGTTGAACGATTTTCTCGCCAACAAGAAAGTCTGGAACTTCGTCCCGTCGAGTGTCGCCGGCGATCTCGCCGAGAATGAGAAAACGCCCTTTTTGGTGCAGCGCTGGAGCAGCCGGATCATCATGTACAACGGCGTGAAATACCCCAACGGTGCGCCGATCGACAATCTCTGGGATCTGACCCGCAAGGAATGGCGCGGCAAATTCCTGATGATCAACCCGCTTGAATCGGGTGTTGAGGCGAATGTCATTCAAACCATCCTCCAACATCCGAAGGAAATGGCGGCGGCCTATGAAAAAGAATTTGGCGGCAAGATCAAGTACTCCAAGGCCGTCAAGAAAGCCGCCAAGAAGAACCCCCTGATCGGCAAGCCCAACGCGGCGATGGAATGGCTTCATCGCCTGCTCAAGAACAAGCCGGTCTTCATCGGCTCGACGTCGAAGATCTTCAAGGGCGTTGCCGCGGTGAAGCAGGACAATCCGCCGATGGGCATCGCTACGTTCAGCCGCCTGCGCAAGAACAAGAAGGGCCAATACAACGCGCAACCGGCCTATAACGTCTACCCGACCTTCGGCGTCGCTTACCCGACGGTGCTCACCATCGCCGACCGGGCGCCGCACCCGAACGCCGCGAAACTGCTGATCCGATACATGGTGGAAGAAGGACACAAGCCCTGGAACGTGATCGGGGATTATGCGGCGCGCGAGAGTGTCGAGAAGGAACAGGTCAAGAAGTTCAACGTACCGCCCTTCAAGAAGACCGGTCTTTGGATGATTGACCAGAACCACATCTACGAATCCAAGTACAGCTTCGTTCTGCTTTATCTTGCCCTCAAATAAGGCAGGAAGCGCGCACAAGGTGGGGCACGGCCAAGATCCGTGCCCCATCGCGGCGCCACTCGATCACTTCCTCGAAGCCGCCGGCGGGGTCATCCCCAACCGGTGGGTTTACTGC